>JBEEHO010000276.1:0-4042 GCA_041167425.1 Verrucomicrobiota bacterium
TTCTCGCGCTCCAACTGTTGGAGACTGGTTCCATGCTCGTCCGGCAGGAGCATCGGCGGGAACATGGAATCCGCGTAATAAGGAAGGTGGCCACTGGTAATATACAGGCTCTCGCGCGCCAGGTGTGGTGTCCTCACGCGGTCATAACCGCCGGCAAACTCCGTCTCCTTCGCCAGCTTCTCCAACTCCTCGATCAAGACCGTGCCGCGCGGGAGCCAGAGGGGGAGGCCGGGGCCGACGTCGTCGTCGAAGGTGAATAACTCGAGCTCTTTCCCGAGCTTGCGATGGTCGCGCTTCTTCGCTTCCTCGAGCATGGCGAAGTATTCGTCGAGCTGGGTCTTGTTCTTGAAGGCGGTGCCGTAGATGCGCTGGAGCTGCGGGTTCTTTTCGTCGCCTTTGTAGTAGGCGCTCGCGACGTGCGTGAGCTTGAACGCGCCGATGTTGCCGGTGCGCATGACGTGCGGGCCGGCGCAAAGATCGGTGAATTCGCCATTGCGATAGATCGAGATTTCTTCGCCCTCGGGAATGTTCTGAATGATATCGAGCTTGAACTTCGACGGAGAAGATCTCTCGCCAAGGGCGCCCAGGACGCCACGCTGGGCCATGGCGAGGGCTTCATCGCGCGGCAGGACCACGCGCTCGAAAGTGTGGTTGGCTTTGAGTTCCTTTTTCATCTCGGCCTCGATCTTCTCGAAATCTTCCGGCGAGATGCGGTGATCCAGTTCGAGGTCGTAATAGAAGCCGTTCTCGACCGGCGGTCCGGCGGCGAATTGCGCGTCGGGCCAGATTTTCAAGATCGCCGTCGCCAGGACGTGCGCAGCAGAGTGCCGCAAGCGCTCGATGTCGGTCATCTGGGCGCGTTGTTCCAGGGTTTTGCGTTCGTCAGACATGGCAGTGAGAGATTGATTCGCGATTTTCCCAATCGCTCACCCTTCGGGCTTTGTCCATGTCGCACCGCTCCCGCAGGCTCCATTTCTCGACTTCGCTCGGAATGACATGGGAACGCCGCGCGAGGGAATGACAAGAGAAAGTGACGCAAATAATTTTCGCATCCGATGCGGCAGTGATTTTCGTTTCTCCTGCACATGAAGGCACTCGTTTTTCACCGGCCGGGACACGTCGAAGTCAATCAGGTTCCAGATCCGGCCATCAAACACGATGAGGACGTGATCCTGCGTGTGACCTCGACGGCGATCTGCGGGTCGGACCTGCACATCTTCAATGGTTTCATTCCGCAAAAAAATGACATGGTGCTCGGCCACGAGTTCATGGGGATCGTGGAGGAGACGGGGAAGTCGGTGACGGCGCTGCAAAAGGGCGATCGCGTGGTGGTGCCGTTTCCGATTGCGTGCGGGCATTGTTTCTTTTGCGGCGACGGACTCCCCGGCCACTGTGAAAATTCGAACCCGGAAAAGTACGGGCCGGAAGGGGGATTGATCGATCAAAAAGGCGGCGGGCTATTTGGCTACACCGATCTCTACGGCGGTTACGATGGCGGTCAGGCGGAATACGTGCGCGTGCCGTATGCGAACTTCGGTCCGCGCAAGGTCCCCGATCGTTTCAAGGATGAAGAGGTCCTTTTTCTCACGGACATTTTTCCAACGGGATGGTCGGCGATCGATTGGGCGAATCTAAAGGGGGGCGAAACGGTGGCGGTGTTTGGTTGCGGGCCGGTTGGTTTGATGGCGCAGAAGATCGCGTGGCTCCGCGGAGCGAAACGGGTAATCGGCGTGGATATCCAGCCGTATCGCCTCGAAATGGCGCGGCGCGCGGCGAATTCCGAAACGGTAAATGCTGCCGATGGCAACGCCGTTCAAGCGATCCGCGACATGACTTCAGGGCGCGGCGCTGATGTGTGTGTGGACGCGGTAGGCCTGGAAGCAGATCGAAAGTTGAAAGATAAACTCGCAAATATTGTGCACATGCAGGCGGGCAGCATCGCCGCGCTCAAGCTTTGCATCAGCGCGGTGCGGCGCGGGGGCGTGGTCACCGTCGTCGGGGTTTATGGAATGCCTTACGACGCATTTCCGCTCGGGCAGATTTTCGACAAGGGAATCACGATGCGTTTCGGTCAGGCGCCGGTGCAGAAATACATCGACGAATTGATCGGCATCCTCGAGCGGGGCGAGATCAGGCTGGACGACATCATCACGCACCGACTGCCACTCGATCAGGCGCCGCACGCCTACCAAATCTTCCGGGACAAGGAAGATAACTGCGTGAAGGTGGTGTTGAAGCCGTGAACCGAAACTCCAAGCTCCAACATCCAGGCAGCAGAGGAAATCCAATAACCAAACAGCTTACGCGCGCCGCAGTTAGAGCTTGGAATTTGGAGCTTTAGAGAAGTCTCCAAGCCGGCACCGGCACACGGAGGTTTCCGCGCCCTACTTCACTTCCGCCATTTTTTTCAGGTCGATGCGTTTGAGCCAGTCCTGAAGATCTTTCGCGTCCTGGCCGCGCGTCTCGATTTGCAAAACATAGCGCTTGGCCACCATGAGCCAGAGCGTGCCGACTTTTCCTTCGTTCTCAAAAGTTTCGAAGCCCGGCATGCCGTCGATCATGAGGGCCTTGGTATAACCTTCGGGGGTGGAGGTGCTCATATTCCATGCCGCGGTCGTGGAGGTGACGTAATCGGGATTGGCCGCGGAATCGAGAATGCTGATCGAGGTCGTGGGCGCGTCATCCGCGGCGCCTTTTTTGTAATCGCGATGAACGCTGGTGATCTTGACGCCGCTCGCATCGTCCGTGGTGCCATCCGGTTTGTCGGCGGTCCAACCCGCCGGACCTTCGGGGAGGAGCGGCAACAGTTTCGAAAAATGGACCACCTCGAAATGTTGCGGCTCCTCGGCGCCGCGGAGGTGCGGTGCGCACAAAAGGCCGAGGGCAAGAGCGAAAAGAGGGAGAGCTGTTTTCATTCCGGTTTCGGCCGAGCGCCTGTACTCGATTGACTTTAACGAGGCCGTTTGTCAAGACGCGATGCGTGAGGCGAAGCAAATGGATGTTCATCGTGATTGCGCTCTTCGCCTTGGTGGTGCGGTTGGCGCACATCGAACAGCCGTTCGTCGATCCCTGGAGCTGGCGGCAAAGCGACGTGGCGGCGATCGCGCGAAATTATCTCGAAAACGGTTTCCACTTTAGCCGGCCGCAAATTGATTGGGCTGGAAATGCGGAGGGATTCGTCGGCACGGAATTTCCGATTCTGCCTTTTGCGGCGGCGCTTTGTTACCAGATCACGGGCGTGCAGGAATGGGTCGGGCGAATGCAGGGCGTCATTTTCTTTGCGGCTGCGCTCCCATTTTTCTTTGCGCTCGTGCGGAGGATTTTTGGCGAAGTCGCCGCGGTTTGGGCGGCATTTTTCTATTCGTTTGCGCCGCTCGGCCTTCTGGCCAGCCGCGCGTTCATGCCGGATATTCCCTCATTGAGCCTGGCGCTCGCCGGGATTTATTTTTTTCTGGTGTGGGTCGAGCGACGCGATCGGCGTGCATTGATCGGTTCTGCTCTGCTCGTTTCGCTTTCCTTGCTGATCAAACTGCCGACGGCGGTGATCGGTGCGCCGCTGCTTTATCTCGCTGTAACGGCAGTCTCCGACCGCCGGACATTTTCAAGCGATCCGGTCGACGGCCCCTTCGGCCAGATTCAGGGCAGCGACCGGCCGACGCCACGGGATTTGTTGAAGCGTTTGATCACAAGCTGGGAACTTTGGGTGTTTGCGTTGATCGCACTCGTCCCATCGGCTCTCTGGTATTGGCACGCGCATCGGATCGCGGAAACTTATTATCCGCATCACTTTTTCGGCGGAGGCGGTTTCCGAATCATGAACGCCGCGTGGTATGGGAAAATCGCGGAGCAGACGGTGCGATCGAGTCTTAGCCCGCTGCTGTTCGTGCTTGCCGTGGTGGGCGCATTGGTTGCGCCACGCGGGAAATACACTCGGACTTTTCACTGGTGGTTCGTCGCGATGATCGTGTTTATTTTTTTTGTGGGCTGGGGGAACCGCCATCAATGGTATCAGCTTCCGCTCGTGCCGATCGCCGCCGTTTTC
>JBEEHO010000277.1:0-24082 GCA_041167425.1 Verrucomicrobiota bacterium
AGTTGGCCCTGCACCACACCCAACTTGGTGAAAACGCCGTTCCATTCCGATTCCAGGCGGCGCACTTCTTCATTGGATAATTCGCGCACGCCGCGGACAGAAACACAGCGCTGAAGCACGTTCATCGCTCGACCCGAAAGTTCCGCGAGGATGCCGAGTTCGCCGAAAACGTGCTCGGTCTCCTGCAACAGGTTCGCGCGGATCTCGGTAAACTGGCGTTCCTGCTCCGCGGAGATCATCGGTTTAGTCTTGTCGAGACCGTACGTGATCACGTCATGGAGCTTCTTCCAATTATCCAGCTGCAACGTGAGCAGCCTGAGATGGGCTTCGACGACTTTGTCTCTCATGCGGGCCCCGTCGCTGAAAGTTCCAGGGTCTCGTCGAGCTTTTGCAAGTTGTCGATCAGGAGATGGGCCCAGGGGCGATCCACACTCTGCACCTGGCTGATGATTCCCTCTTCAAAATAAAACCGGCCCTGGCGCCAGCGGAAAATTTCAGCCACGGCGGATTCTCCCTCGAGCGATCCGAAGACCGCATGTCGCACTGAACCGTGGGCCAGGTAAATCTCGCTGTTCCCCCGGCCCGACTTAAACGTAAACCGACCGCTGCGCTGACCGAGGCAGCTCATTTGCAGGATCTCGGCCGCCGAAAATTGGTTGAGATTGCCGATGAGAGAATGACACGGGTCGATCCCCTCAGCCGGCGTACCCCCCTGGCCAAGCGAACGCACAAACGAGTGTAACTCTCTGCGCAAGATTCGCGCGCTGCCAGTAGTCGTGATTCGCGTGATTTTTTGCTGCTGCGCCGTGCGCATGAACTCCTCATCGTGCGGAGCCGGCGCGAGGCAAATGATGTTCAATGACGGAAAATGCTGCCGCGCGTTAGTCGCTTGATCGAGGGCAATCCGGGCCTCGCCTTCCACGACGAACCCGTCAAAATTCTCAGCCAGCAGAATGGAAACCGCCTCAGGCAGCCGGCGGACGACACGCAGCTCGACGTCGTCAATTTCGTCGAAAATACCAAGGGCGCGGTCCTGAAAGACCGGATCAGAATTCAGAATAAGTAGCCTTGTTTCCACGGTGGCGAGTCTGACGGTAAGAAATTTATAGCAGGAACCTTGCCCGATGGGCGAAAGCCTTGCTCACTACTTGCGCCACTCCCGGCGGGGTGCCGGGGCCGCGTAACTTCCCGGGGCGATCTCATGCGCGGTGCGAAAATGCACCTTGGCGACTTTGCGCAGTGCCGCAGGTCCCTCCGTCTCGACCAGCTTCTTCGCCACTTCCTTTACCTGGGCCGAAACACCGCGTCCGAGCTTTGCCCCCATGGCTTTTCCCCGGCGATCGAGCCAATCGATAAAAGCTTCTCGCGCCAAAATGGAAGCGGCGGCCACAGCCAGGTCGGATTCCGCTTTCGTCCGTTGCTCGAGACGAATTTTCTGGCCATGCTGAAGCAACGCGCGCTCGATCACTTTCGCGTCCGCAAACTTGTCCGACAACGCCCGGGAGCAGTCGGGCTTTTTTTCCAGCAGATTCTCGATCACTCTGGCGTGTCCCCACCCCAGCAGGCTGTTTAGATTGCCGAACTTTTCGTAGAGATCGTTATAGCGCTCCGGCCCGATGGCAACCGTGTCGCCAACCGCTCCGGGAGTGGCCCGGATGATTTTCGCCAGTGCACGAATTCGCGCATCCGATCCGATTCGTTTGCTGTCTTGGATGCCCGCGTCGAGAAATTGTCGCGCAATCGGTCCATCCACGTAAACGCCGGCGATGACGAGCGGGCCGAAGAAATCGCCTTTGCCGCTTTCGTCAATTCCGAAGTGCGGCTCGAACATTTCCGGCGAATGGACTTCCTCATAACCGAGCTTCGCCTGCTCGAGAATTTTCGGCTCGAGTTCGAACTGGACGAACTCTTCAATTCCCTTCCCCTGCAACAAAACCTTGGGGCCTTTCTCGTAAAC
This sequence comes from Verrucomicrobiota bacterium, assembly GCA_041167425.1. GTDB lineage: Bacteria > Verrucomicrobiota > Verrucomicrobiia > Chthoniobacterales > UBA10450 > AV80. The sequence continues at coordinate 1,958 of JBEEHO010000277.1, forward strand.
GGCGACGCTGAGCTTGTTTTTCTGCGCGAAGAAAAGTGTGTACGGCTTGGGCGCGAATTCGAAGCCGAGTTCCTGGAGCAAGGCGCGAAGCTTCGTCGCCTGGTCCATGGAAAGCGGGTGAGTATATGAGTTCATTCTTCGCGGGAAGAGAACGTCCAACGTCAAGCGTCCAACGTCCAACATCCAAATTCAGACTCTTTCATTGAGCGTTGGACGTTGAGCGTTGGACGTTGAACGTTTCCTTCCATCAGCGCGAACCCCTTCTCCAACGCCGCCCCTTTCCGCCGTGCCCTCCTCGCCTGGTATCGAAAATACGGCCGCGATCTCCCGTGGCGCCGCACGCGCGATCCCTACGCCATCATGGTCTCCGAATTCATGCTGCAGCAGACTCAGGTCGCTACCGTCATTCCATATTATTATGAGTGGATGCGGCGCTTCCCCGATTTTGCCACTCTCGCGGCGGCGTCGGAGCATGAGGTCTTGCACGCCTGGCAAGGACTCGGTTATTATGCGCGCGCTCGTAATCTCCGGGCGGCCGCGATCGCTGTGATGGAAAAACACGGCGCCTGCTTTCCCCGGTCGCCTCACGCGATTCAGGAACTTCCCGGCGTGGGGCGTTATACGGCAAACGCCGTCTCGACGTTCGCCTTCAACGACTCCGTCCCGATCGTCGAAGCTAACATTTCGCGTCTGCTCGCTCGATTATTCAATCTGCAAATTCCGATCGATACCAAGCATGGCCGCGCTGCCTTGTGGTCGCACGCCACAGAGCTTTTGCCGCCTCGTGATGCCAGAATATATAACTCCGCGCTGATGGATTTGGGGGCGCTGGTCTGCGGATCGCGGCCGAAATGCGAAATTTGTCCGGTCAAAACATTCTGCCGCGCCTCGGAGCCGTCCATGCTCCCACGAAAAAAGGCGCGCGCGAAAATCCAGCTTTTGACAGAACACCACAGCTTCGCCCTGCGGCACAATCGCGTCCTGCTGGAGCAGTCGCAGAAGCGATGGCGCGGCATGTGGATGCTGCCGAAGTTGCAAAAACCGCATCCCAAACGGAAACCGCTGCATGTTTCGGAATTCTCTTTCACCCATCACCGCATCACGTTGACGGTATTCCCCCATGCCGGCGCGGAGAATCGTGCAGAACCTTTGCGCCGCTGGTTTCCGGTCACTACGCTTGATTCGGTCCCGCTTCCCTCGCCTCATCGTCGGGCCTTGGAGATGTTAATTTCGGCCGGGGCATAAAGACTTTGCCACCCGGTCGTGCAGACCTAACTTCGCCCACACATGACGCAGCTCGACACCCTTCCCGATGCGCGCGGCCATTTTGGACCGTATGGCGGGATGTTCGTGCCCGAGACACTCATGTCGGCGCTCGACGATCTGACGGCGGAGTATCAACGGGCGAAGAAAGATCCGGCATTCCGGGACGAGCTGGATGAACTGCTGCGCAATTTCGCGGGGCGGCCCACCCCGCTTTATTTTGCGGAACGGCTCACACAAAATCTCGGCGGCGCGAAGATTTATTTGAAACGGGAGGATCTTCTCCACACGGGCGCCCACAAAATCAATAACGCGCTCGGGCAAATCCTGCTCGCACGCCGGATGGGCAAGACGCGCATCATTGCCGAGACTGGCGCGGGCCAGCACGGCGTCGCGACGGCCACCGTAGCGGCCCGCTTTGGCTGCGAGTGCATTATCTATATGGGCGCGGTGGACATGGAGCGGCAGGCCCTCAACGTCGCGCGCATGCGTTTTCTCGGAGCCAAAGTCGTAGCGGTCACCGCGGGCCAGGCGACGCTGAAGGAAGCGATCAACGAGGCGATGCGGGACTGGGTCACCAACGTCCGCACGACCCATTACATCCTCGGCTCCGCGCTGGGCTCGCATCCGTATCCCATGATGGTGCGCGATTTTCATCGCGTGATTGGGATCGAGGCGCGCCGGCAAATTCTCGAACGTGAGGAACGATTGCCGGACTTGCTGATCGCGTGTGTCGGCGGCGGCAGCAACGCCATCGGACTCTTCCATCCGTTCCTGGAGGATGAATCCGTCAGGATGATCGGCGTCGAAGCTGGCGGTGAAGGCATTCGGACCGGCAAACACGCCGCGCGTTTTCAAGGTGGGCGGCTCGGAGTTCTTCAGGGCACGAAAACATTTCTCCTCGCCAACGAAGACGGCCAGATCGAATTGACGCACTCCGTTTCCGCCGGGCTCGATTATGCGGCGGTCGGACCGGAACACAGCTACCTTCGCGACGCGGGCCGCATCGAATACGATTACGCCACCGACGATGAGGCGCTCGCGGCCTTCCGCACGCTGGCGGAAACCGAAGGCATCATTCCCGCCCTGGAGACTGCCCACGCGATCGCGCATGTGATAAAGATCGCGCCCGCCATGGCCTCCGATAAACTCATCATCGTCAATTGCTCCGGACGCGGCGATAAGGATGTCTCCCAGGCCGCGACGCATTTCGAAATTTAAATGAGAAGCATGACTGGTTATGGGCGGGGCGAAGCCGACCAGGCGGGCACGAAATTCAGCGTCGAATTAAACTCGGTGAACCGGAAGCAAAGTGACATCGTCATGAATCTTCCACGGGACCTCGCCGGGCTCGAACCGCGAATCCGCCAGGCCATCAATGAAAAGATTTCGCGCGGCCGGATGAATGTGCTGGTCGCTCTGCACGAAGGCGCGGAGGGCTCGAGCAAGCTGGCGCTCGATACCGAACTCGCCCGCTCGTACCATGATGCGATGCTCACCCTTCAAAAAGAATTAAGCGCGCCGGGTGAAATCACGATCGGCACGATCTTGCAGGCGCCGGGCGTCATGCGTTCTCCGGAACAGAGCGTCGATGCGGATGAAGCGTGGCCCGTCGTGCAGAGCGCGCTGGCCGCTGCGCTGGCCGAGTTGATCAAAATGCGCGAGCGCGAGGGAAAACATCTGGCCAAGGATTTGATCCATCGCCTGAAGGTCCTGCGCAGAGAAATCAAGGAAATCCGCGTGCTGTATCCTGAGGTGGTAAAGAAATATCGCGGCGCGTTGCTCGAACGAATCGGGAAAGCGGGTCTCAACCTTCCGCTCGAGGACGAACGGTTGCTGAAGGAAGTGACCTTTTTTGCCGATCGCTCGGACATCTCGGAAGAATTGACGCGACTGGAAAGTCACCTCGCGCAGTTTGCGCATCATCTCCGCAAGAATGAGCCCGTGGGCCGCACCCTTGAATTCATCACGCAGGAAATATTTCGCGAGCTGAATACACTCGGCGCGAAATCGAACGACGCGGGTATTTCGCAACATGTCGTTGCCTGCAAGTCGGAATTGGAGAAAATCCGCGAGCAAATCCAAAACCTTGAGTAATCAATTCACCCGCACGGGAATTCTCTTCGTCGTCTCCGCCCCTTCCGGCGCGGGCAAGACCACGCTCTGCGATGCCCTGCGGCAGACGCCTGACTTCGTCTACTCCGTTTCCTGCACGACCCGGCCCCCGCGCGCCGGCGAGATCGAGGGCGAAGATTATCATTTCTTGTCGGAGCCGGATTTTCTCACGCGCGCGAAGGGCGGCGAATTTCTCGAATACGCCAAGGTGCACGAGCATTACTACGGAACGCTCCGCAAGCCGCTCGTCGCTAATTTACAAAACGGGGTGGATGTCCTGATCGACGTCGATATCCAGGGCGCGGCGGCGATCCGCTCGTTCGACGACGAAACAATCCGGCGAGCTCTCTGCGATGTTTTCATCATGCCGCCAGATCTGGATGAGTTGCGCCGGCGGCTGACCAAACGAGGAACGGAAACGCCGCAACAAATCGAGCTGCGCATCGTGACCGCCGCGCGCGAGATGGAACTGTGGCGCGACTATCGCTACACCATCATCAGCAAATCGATGGAGGAAGATCTCCAGAAGTTTCGCCACATCATGGGCGCGGAGCGCTATCTCAGCCGGCGCCTGGCCCTTTCGTAATGCGAACGAACCTTGCTTGTCATCCCGAGTCGCGAAGACGACGAGGGACCTCACCAACGCAGATTCGGACACTCAAGTCAGCGGGCGTGATCGATCAGCTACAGGGAGGTCCTTCGGCGCGTCGCCAGCCTCAGGATGACGGCGCTTTTATTTGAGCAAAGCTAAAGGAGCATTGTCCTTGGAAACGATTTCAAAGATGGAAAACCGAAAAACAGTCGTGCTCGGCGTCACGGGTTCGATCGCCGCCTACAAATCCGCGGAGCTGGCCAGCTTGCTCGTGAAACAGGGCCACGACGTTTTTGTCGTCATGACGCGCGATGCGGTTGAATTCATCACGCCGCTGACGCTGCAAACTCTCTCGAAGAATCCGGTGACGACGAGTTTCTTCGACGAAAAAGAAAACTGGCGTCCGGGACATATCGAGCTGGCCGATCGCGCCAATCTTCTCCTCATCGCGCCCGCGACGGCCAACGTCATCGCGGAGCTTGCGCACGGACTGGCCGGTCACCCGCTCACGGCCATCGCGCTCGCGACGCGCGCGCCCCTCCTGATGGCCCCGGCCATGAACGGAAAAATGTGGGAGCATCCCGCCACGCAGGAAAATGTGCGGACATTGAAAGCGCGCGGGGTCGAGTTCATCGGACCGGAAGAAGGAATGCTGGCGTGCGGATACGAAGGCGTCGGTCGTTTATGGAAAGTGGACGACATCGCTTTCCGCGCGGAATTCCTGCTGGCGCGGCAGGATAATTTGATCGCGTGAGATTCGTCGTTACGGCAGGTCCCACCCGTGAAGCGATCGATCCGGTTCGTTTTATCAGCAATCGCTCTTCCGGAAAAATGGGATACGCGATCGCAGAAGCGGCGCTGGCAGCCGGACACGACGTGAAGCTGATCTCCGGTCCAGCGTGCGTCCTGCCACCCGCGGGCGCGCAATTTGTTTCGATCACGACGGGCGATGAACTGCACGATGAGGTCCACCGCGCGGTGTGCCAGTGCGACGTGCTCGTGATGTGCGCGGCGGTTTCCGATTACAAACCCGCCAGGGTCGAGCCGCGGAAAATGCAAAAACGGAAAACGCCGTTCGCGCTCGAATTAATTCCGACGCGCGACATCCTCGCTTCGCTTCCGAAAGAAAATCGCGGTTACCTCGTCGTCGGCTTTGCGGCGGAGACGCACGATCTGGAAAAGAACGCGGAGAAAAAGCTGCGGGGGAAAAATTGCGACGCGATCGTGGCGAACGACGTGAGCCGGACGGATTCCGGAATGGAAAGTGACGAAAATGCGGTGACGATTTTTTGGCGAAACGGCGAAACCAAAACGATTTCGCGCACCTCAAAAAAAAATATCGCGCGCGAACTTGTAAAAATAATTTCAAAGATGTGACAAAAATGTTTGACAAAAAAATCGTGGTGATTACTGACACAGGTAAGTGAAGTTAAAAAAATCCTTCACCAACCCACCGCGTTAGCGGATCGAAAGGGGGGATCGTCTCATGGCAAAGAAAAAAGCTGCTGCAAAAAAAGCTCCGGCCAAGAAAAAGGCCGCCGCGAAGAAAAAGAAACATTAGTTTCTAAGTAATCCGGTCACGAGCTACGGAACTTTTTCGTAGTTCCAACCCTAACTTCAACCCGGGAGGAGGATTCATTTTCTCCTCCCGGTTTTTTTATTCTCGAGGCAGGGTGGGATTCGCGAGGCGGGCGCGGCACGGCCTTTTCGCCTCTGAAATCATTTGGCAGGGCGAGTGCGCAATCCTATTAGTCATTCCTCATGACGCATTATCTTGACGCGGCGATCGATGCCGCGCGCGCCGCGGGCGAACTGCTTCGGCACCACTTTCACCAGCCGCTTCGCGTTAATTCTTCCGAAGCGCACGACATCAAGCTCGAGATCGATGTGCGGACGCAGGAGCTGATTACCGATTCGCTTTTGGAAAAATTTCCGGAGCACGCGCTCTATGGGGAGGAGGGAATTGTGGGCGATCAGGAGAGCGATCATCAATGGGTGGTCGATCCGCTCGATGGGACCGTAAATTATTTCTACGGCATTCCGCACTTCTGCGTCTCGATTGCGCTGCGCTTCATGGGCGAGATCATCGTCGGGGTTATTTACGATCCGATGCGCGAGGAACTTTGGGCAACGCAAAAGGGCGGCCAGCCGACGTTGAACGGCAAACCATTTCGCGTCAGCGAGCGTGCCGATCTGGCGGAAGCGGTGATTTCGGTCGGCCTTTCCAAGACCGGCGTCACGATTGCAGCGGGGCTTCCGTTGCTCCAGGAGATGGTGCATCGCGCGCGCAAATGCCGGCTGATGGGGAGCGCCGCCCTCGACATGGCTTATGTGGCGTGCGGACGCTTCGATGCTTACATCGAACAGGGAATCAGTCTCTGGGACATAGCGGCGGGCTGGATTCTCGTGGAGAATGCCGGCGGCACCGTGGAGATGAAACCGCGGACCGATATGAAAGAGAAATACAGCATCATCGCGTCGAACGGCGTGATCGATTTGAAACTCTGACGCGCATGATCACCTGTGGCACTGGCTACGATGCGCATCGGCTGGCCCCGGGCCGGAAATTAATTCTGGGCGGCGTCGAGATTCCGCATGAGCGCGGATTAGAAGGGCATTCCGATGCGGACGTTCTCTGCCACGCCATCGCCGACGCCTTGCTCGGCGCGATCGGTGAAGCCGATATTGGCCATCATTTTCCGAATACCGACGAATCGATTCGCGGGATCAGCAGCCTGGAGATTTTGCGGAAGGTAAACTCGGTGCTCAGCGGGAAGAAGGCGCGCGCGGTGAATGTCGATGCGACCTTGATCGCGGAAGCACCGAAGATCGCGCCACATCTTCCAGCCATGCGAGAGAAGATCGCGGCGGCTCTGAATCTCGCAACGTCACGAGTCAGCATCAAAGCGACCACGAATGAGGGACTCGGCGCCATCGGGCGCGGCGAAGGCATGGCTGCGATGGCGGTGGCGACGGTGGAGCAGGATTGAGAAATAGCTTGCGGGACAACTTTGTCATGTTGAGCGGAGTCGAAGAATCTCTCGATCTTAATCCGGCGACTGAAGCGAGAGATGTTTCGACTGCGCTCAACATGACAAAATAAAGAATGGCGCTTCGATTCTTCAATACCTACTCGCGCGCGCTCGAGGAATTTCATCCGCTCGATCCCAATGGGCGCGAAGTGAAGATGTATACCTGTGGACCGACCGTCTACAGCCACGCGCACATCGGAAATTTCCGCGCTTACCTTTTCGAAGATCTGCTCCAGCGCCATCTCGAATTGCGCGGATTCAAGGTGCAGCGCGTGATGAACATCACGGACGTGGACGACAAAACGATCCAGGGATCAAGAAGTGCCGGCATTCCGCTGGCGGAATTTACCTCGCCTTTCAAGCAGGCGTTCTTCGAAGACCTGGACGCTCTTCGAATCAAGCGCGCCGATTCTTTTCCAGAAGCGACGGACCCGCGCCAGATCGCGGCCATGACCGAGATGATCAAGACGCTGATGGCGCGCGGCCTCGCCTACCAGGCCGAGGACAAATCAGTCTATTATCGGATCAACAAATTTCCGAGCTACGGTCAGCTCGCGCATTTCGATTTATCGGAGCTGCGCTCGACCGGGCGGGTGAAGAGCGACGAATACGATAAGGAACACGTGGGCGATTTCGCGCTTTGGAAAGCGTGGGACGAGGAGGATGGCCCGGTCCGCTGGGAAAGTCCGTGGGGACCCGGCCGGCCAGGCTGGCACATCGAGTGCAGCGCGATGGCGACGCAACTTCTGGGCGAGCAACTCGATCTTCATTGCGGCGGCGTGGACAATATCTTCCCGCATCACGAAGCGGAAATTGCGCAGACCGAAGGATGCACGGGCAAGAAATTTGTCCGCTTCTGGATGCATTGCGCGCACCTGATGGTGGACGGCCAGAAGATGTCGAAGTCGCTCGGGAATTTTTACACGCTGCGCGATGTGCTCGCGAAGGGATACAGCGGGCGTGAGGTGCGTTACGCGCTAATGCGGGTGCATTATCGCGCGCCACTCAATTTCACCTGGGAAGGAATGGAGGAATCGCGGGAGGCGCTGCGCCGGGTTGATGGTTGGGTGGCGCGGTTGCGGGAGAAGGCGGAAGAAGGAAACGCCCAACGTGCAACGTCCAACGTTCAACGTCCAACGGAAGAGGGCTCGGGATTCGAAGACGCTTTGGATGACGATCTTAATATTTCCGGCGCGCTCGGTGCGTTATTCGAGACCATTCGAGAGACGAATCGCGCACTCGATGAGGGGAAGCTCGAAACAGATGCGGCGAGTTCGTGGTTGAAGTGGTGGGGACGGATCGATCGCGTGCTGGCCGTGAGCGGACTGGAGGATTCTGTCCCGGCGGACATTGCGGCGGTCGCGGAGGCGCGCGTGCAGGCGAGGCTTGCAAAGGATTGGAGAAAAAGTGATGAATTGCGCGACGAGCTCGCCGCGAAAGGTTGGGAAGTCCGCGATACCAAGGATGGGCAGAAGATCACGCGGCGCGGCGGAGTTTAGTTCACCGAAAAATGTTTTCGCCGGCGGAATTCCTGAGTCTCGAACATACGGCGCACCCCAAGCTGTTTGAATCGCAGAAGTACGTCTGGGACGCGCTCAAGCAGATCGCGAGTTATCTGCAGTTCCGTTTGAAGCCCGCGGTGCTGGGCCAGCTGGTCGGAAAACCGTTTATCAGCAACACGGTTTTTATCGGCGCGGGTACGATCATCGAACAAGGCGCCGTCCTGAAAGGGCCAGCCTGGATCGGGGAAAACTGCCACATCCGGAGCGGCTGTTACGTGCGCGAAAACGTGATCGTCGGCGACGGGGTGGTGATGGGGAACTCGTGTGAGTTCAAAAATTGCATCCTCTTCGATGAAGCGCAGGTGCCGCATTTTAATTACGTCGGCGATTCCATTCTCGGTTACCGCGCACATTTGGGAGCGGGCGTGATTCTCTCGAATGTAAAATTGGATCACGGCGAGATCCATGTCAGCGCGACCGATGGCGATATCGCGACGGGGCTGACGAAGTTTGGCGCGATCGTGGGGGACCGAACGGAGATCGGGTGCAACGCGGTGATCAATCCGGGTTCTGTGCTCGGCCGCGATTGCATGATTTACCCGGGCGCGAATTTTCGCGGAGTTTTGCCGAATGCCAGCGTGGTAAAATTCCGGCAGAATTTGCAGATCTTGCCGCGGCGAGCGCTTGAGGAGCGGTAGATGATCGAATTGGAGCGGAGCGGATGGGCAGGGATTCGAACCCTGGTTGCCTTGCGGCAAACACGCTTTCCAGGCGTGCGCATTAGACCACTCTGCCACCCATCCTAGTTTAACTCCTGCTCCTGCTCCTGATCTTGATCTTGATCTTAATCCTGCTCCTCCGCTGAAGATCAGGAGCAGGAGCAGGAGGATTAAAGCTGCAACCGGCGGAACAGTTCGTCGAGCGGCAGTTGCACTCCGATGTAAAATTCGCCGAAGTCACCGTAGACCGCGCTCACTTCGTCGAAGCGCATTTGGTAGACGATCGCTTTGATCTGGAAAGTATCGCGCGCGAAAAGCGTGACGCCCCATTCGGCATCGTCGAGACCGCTTGAGCCGGTGATGAGCTGTTTAATTTTGCCCGCGTATTCGCGCCCGACCTTCGCATGACCGGCCATGAGTCGCCGACGTTCGGTATAAGGAAGCGTATACCAATTGCGTTGCTCGCCGCGGCGCTTGGTCATGTTGTAAAAGCAGACGACCGGCCAGTCCGGCAACGTCGGATACACCCGCTCGTGCCGGTATTTCGCCATGCGCTCGCGGAATGCAGTCATGGCCTGCGCAAATTCGGGAGAATCGGGCTTCAGCTTTTCCTCCGCCTCCAACGTGCGTGCGTGTTCTTCGTCGGTCGTGGCGTATTCGCTTTCTTCGGTGAGCGAGAGATAGCTGTAAACGGGAACGAGAACATCCGCGCCAAAGGCGAGTGTCAGTTGCTTCTCGATCCGATTAGCCGCGTGCAGATCAGGCGTGATCAACATGAACCCGAGATCCGCTTTCGGCGTCACGATGCTGAGGGTGAGCAGCTGCGTGGATTCGAGCGCGCGGATTTCCTGCACCAATGATGACAGCGCCACTTTCGCGGTGCGCTGCTCCTCCGCGCTGAGGAGTTGCCATTGGCTGAACTCGATCCGGTAATAGAGATGCAGACAATGCCAGCCCTGTTCCGGCACCAGCGCCGCTTCTTGGTCACTCATCCGGCCAGTGTCATGGCCGAGCGGAATGGGGTCAAGCGAGGCGCAAGTGGACGAGGGGCCAACGGAGCGCCCTTCCATGTCAGACGGCAGCGTTTTCCGGCCGGGGAAGATGAGCGAGGCAATATTCTTCGCCATCGCGGGCCACCCGAAACTCCAGGCTGGCGTCGGTTAATTCCGTCGCGCCGCAGGTAGCACATTTGTGGAGCGGTTCCTCTTCGCTGCGGGATTGAACCTCGAAACGCTGGCGCCGGACGGCGACTTCCTTGCGCTGCCGGAGTTGTTGAATTGCCCCCGGTCCAAAAAAGATCAGGTAATTGCTCAACGCGGCAACGAGGGCCAGGCGGTAGGAGTTCGATTGCGTGGCGAAGCCCACCAAAAGGAAGCCCGCGTAAATCCAGGCGATCCATTTGATCTTCAGCGGCAGGATGAAGAACACGTAAATGATTTCTTCCGGATAAAAGTGCGCGAAGGCGAAGAAGAGCGTCGTAAAAAGCATCTGACTGGAAAACTGGCTGCTCGAGAGAACGGCGGCGACGGTCGTGCCGATCATCCCCACCAGAAAATAAAGCGTGAGACGAAATGGACCCCACGCTCGCTCGAGGCCGTCGCCGATGAACCAGAGAAACCAGAGCGCAGTGACGACCCACAATGGGTGACTCATCTGCGGAACGAAAATGTAGGTAACAAGCCGCCAGACTTCACCGGCGCGAATGCGCGCAATATCGAGGGCGAGATAAGAATCGAAGCCCTTGTTCAAATAGACGAGCACGAAAACCAGCGCGTTCAGGGTTACGACGGCGCGGATCAATCCGGGAATGGCGATGAAACCCAGGCGCCGCTCGAGTTTGTCCAGGTAGCTCATTGTTCCGTTCACGGTAGCGGGGCAAAGCGGCTCTTCAAGCGAACCGGTCACGCGTCCGCGGCTTGATTGACACCCGGAAGGCGGCGTCTAGGATGACGCCCATGAGTGACGCCGCGCCAAAAAAAACGCCGCTCTACGATGAGCACGTGCGGCTCGGCGCGAAGATGATCCCCTTCGGCGATTGGATCATGCCGGTGCAATATTCGGGCATCATGGATGAGCATCAGGCGGTGCGAAATAACGTCGGCGTCTTCGACATTTCGCACATGGGCCAACTGGTCGCGACCGGACCCGCAACGGCCGGATGGCTCAACGAAATGCTGACGAACAACATCGATAAACTCGAGGTTGGCGCCGGCCAGTATACTTTTCTGCTGAACGAACGCGGAGGGATTATCGACGACCTGATCGTCTATCGGACCGCACCGGAAGAATTCCTCCTGGTGGTGAATGCATCGGGAACGGAAGGAGATTTTGCCTGGCTGAAGAAGCACATCGCGGAAGGCGTGGACCTGCAAAATCGGAGCGCTGATTGCGCGGGCCTGGCGATTCAGGGACCGCGGGTCGTCGAACTTTTCCATTCCTTTCTTGGATCCGACATCGAGCTGCCCGAGCGCAATCAGATAAAAACATTCGATCACGATGGCAGCAAACTAACGATTGGACGCACCGGCTATACCGGCGAAGACGGCATCGAGGTCTTCTTTCCCGCGGAGGATGCGCCGAAAATCTGGAATGAAATCCTCGCGAAAGGGGAACCGCTCGACATTCGGCCCTGCGGGCTGGGCGCGCGCGACACGCTCCGCCTGGAAATGTGTTACCCGCTGAACGGTTCCGATCTCTCGCCCGACCACAATCCGATTGAAGCCGGGCTGGGATTTTTCGTGGATCTGAAGAAACCGAAATTCATCGGACGTGAGGTCCTCGTTCAAGCGAAGGAGAATGGAACAGCCAACCGGCTGGTCGCATTCCGCATGCAAAGCAAAGGCCCGCCGCCGCGTCCACATTATGGCGTGTGGCTCGCGGGCCAGCAGATCGGCGAGGCCACCAGCGGGACTCTGTCGCCGAGCTTGAATCAGGGGATCGGGATGGCATACCTTCCCACGCCGCACGCTCGCGCCGGCACCGAGATCGAGATTGAAATCCGCGGACAGAAATTTCCAGCCGTGATAGAAAAGAAACCGCTCTACAAAAAATCATGAATGTCCCCGACGATCTTTTTTATACCGAATCGCACGAATGGGTCCGCCGCGAAGGCGAGAACGCGCGCGTCGGCATTACCGATCACGCCCAGGCGGAGCTGACCGACGTCGTTTATGTCGAACTGCCGAAAGTGGGCGCGCAGGCAGAGGCACGCGGCCAGATCGCCGTGGTTGAATCGGTGAAAGCGGCCAGTGACATTTACGCGCCGGTCAAAGGGACCGTCGTGGAGGTGAACAAGGCGCTGGAAGGAAATCCGGCCTTGATCAATACCGATCCATTTGGCGAAGGCTGGATCTTTGTTCTAAAGATGGAATCTCCGGACGACGTCAAGCAACTGAAGGACGCAGCCGGCTATCGCAAGGCCATCGGCTAGATCCGTTTCGGCCTAACGAGTGCTCCGCGCCGAAACGCGAGAGGGCGCTGTTTCCAACATTTCATCCACGCAGCGGATGAGATCATCCAGCGAGACCACGGTGGCGAGGAAGCTGTAGCCACTAATAAACCCGCCCGTTACGACTTTCCTGCCCGGAGCGGCGTTGCCGCTCAGAAAAAGGAACGGAGTGTCCTTTAGCGCGGGCTCGCACTTGAGCTGACGATTGACGTCTTCGCTTTCCGCTTCCGCCTGCTCTGCATCCAGTAAAACCAGATCCGGCAAAAACCAGGGCGCAGCGTGCAAGGCGAGACGGCTGTCCTGTTCCACCTTTACCAGATATTTGCCCGTGCCTTCCAGAGCGCGGCGGACCAGTGCGGTCACTTTCGGCTCGTGATCCACGAGCAGGATTTTTTTCAGGAACTTCATCGCGCCATGCTCACTCTGGCCATGCTTTAGCATCGCGTGTGCCAGAGGAAGGCGGGCGAGAGGGCGGCTTAGAGCAAGGAGGAGACGGTGTTGATCGTGAGGGCGAGAATCACAGTGTTGAATCCGAAGGAGAGCATGCCGTGCAAAAGCACCATCTTGCGAAATTCCCGCGAGCTGATTTGAACATCGGAAACTTGAAAGGTCATGCCGATGACGAATGAGAAGTAGGCGAAATCCATGTAGTCGGGCTCGCGGCCGCCCGGAAATTCCAGCCCACCGGCGTGCTGCTGCGGTCCCCCCGGGCCGTCGGGATCACCGTAGTAAGTGTGCGCGTAACGCAAACCGAAAACGGTGTGCACGAGCATCCACGAGGAGACAACGGCGACGAGGCTCATGAGCAGGTGGAGAAAGAAATGAGGACGCTGGGTCACGCCTTTGTTCGCGAAAAACAGGAAGCCGACCGCGAACAAACCGGCGCAGGCCGCCACGACCACGAAAATGAAAATAAGGGTGCGGCTGACATCCTGCATTTGCGCGCGCGCCCGAAGTTTGTGCGGCGGGGTGGTGACGATAGTCATCCACGCCAGAGCCAGAACGCAAAACGCGAAGGTGTCCCACGTGGCGATCGATTGGGTCGAAGGTTGCACCCTGCCGTGCAGGCCAAACCAGACCACCGCCGCGGCGAGCAGAGAAATGATGAGCCGATGCCGCGCATCTTGTTTTTCAATCCAGTTTAGCGCGCGCGCCATGATTCGAATTTAGTAATTCGCCTATCGGAACGATCGCGCAAGGAGGAAGAGAGCGACACGCGTAGTTCGCTTCGCATGGCGAGCGGCTACCGCGCTTAACCGAAGATGCCGAGATTCGGATGAGCGAATCGGCCAATGTTCGGAAGAACGGTCGGCAAATCCGAAGCGCTGACGCCGAACCATGTGGCCAGCGTTGCCGAGAATTCATCCACCGACGTTGTCGGAATCCAGCGGCCCTGTCCGGTATCGTCCGGTCCGTTGACGGCGAGAGTCGGGAAAGTGCCGAACAACCGGCCTCCCTGGACGGCGCCGCCGAGAACGAATTGATGACTGCCCCAGCCGTGATCGGAGCCGGAACCATTCGTCGGAAAGGTTCGGCCAAAATCCGAAGCGGTGAAGGATGTCACCTGCTGCGCGACACCGAGTTCCGCCGTTGCGGAATAAAACGCGTTGAGGGCCTGGCTCAATTCCGTGAGCAGACCGGCCTGACCTGCAAGCTGATCGCCGTGTGTATCGTAACCTCCCACGGAACAGAAAAAGATCTGGCGTTGCATGCCGAGATTGGTCCGCGCGGCGATGAGCCTCGCCACCATATTCAGCTGTTTTGCAAGGGCTGTTGCCGGAAAAACCGTTTGGAGAGGAGGAATGCCAGCCAAGGCGGAAGTCAGCAGCTCGTTCGCGGCGATCGAACGGCTCACCGTGTCGGAGTACGCCTGCTCGAATAAATTGTGATGCGGCAGAGCCAGCAAATCCTTGAAGGCTTGGAGACGAACATTCGCATTTGCGCTCCCGTCGAAGCCGGCGAGTCCGACGCTCCCATCGGACGAAATGTTATAGGGCAGCACGGTGTTGCCGACTTCAAAAGTGTTGGTGCCTGCAATCGAAATGGAGAGCGAAATCTTCGAGTTTCCGTTGAGCGACTGGAGCATGTCCGCCATCCGTCCACCCCAGCCCGTGCGCGAGATTTGATCCGGCACCGACGTCTGCCATTGCACCGATTGGTCGGCATGGGAAAAAAGCTGGGACGGAACGGCCGCGCCGCCTGAAAGATATTGCGCGCGCGTAATGGGCGCGACCAGGGTGCCGACGTTCGAGACAAGGCCGAGATGGCCCTGATTAAAAAGGGCCTGCAGTTCCGCAAGGTTGGGATGAAATCCGAAATCGCGCCCGTCCCCATTTTGCAGGGTCAGGGGGAGGAGCGAAGCCTGCGGGATGGCGAGAATACCGCGAGCGGCGGCATAAGAAGCGTAACCGTTTGCATCGTGCGGAACGATGACGTTGTTCGCATCGTTCCCGCCAAAAAGAAACAGGCAGACGAGCGCTTTGTAGTCACCGGTATCGGGAATGGTGGCGGCGCTCAACCGGCGCAGATCGAAAATGGTGTTGAGCAATCCGGACGTGGTGAGCGCGGCGCAGGCAGCCTGACGAATAAAGGTGCGGCGGGTAGGTGCGTACATAGCTATTTGTCCACGATGAATTCCGGCGAATTAACCACCAGATAGATCGCGGTCCTGACTCGTTCGGTAGGATTGTTCGCGGGAATCTGCGTTACGGCGTTGATCAACGTGGTCCGCATGTCCGCCGACATTCCTCCGGCCATCAGCACCGAATTTAGATGGTCCACCAACTGCGCCGGATTAGCCGCGAGGGTGAGGTCATTCGTCAGATTCAGCGTGATCTTGTCGCTAGAGGGCCCGAGGAAACTATAAATGGCTGTGCGGAGATAATTCGTGATGGTCACGACCGTGGTCTCCGTGGTGATTTCGAACTCCGGACTGTGGAGACCTGCTTCGGCGATAGCGCCGGGTGATTCATAATCCGGCGAAAAGAAATTGAAGACGGTGGGCGAATGCATCGCTTCCTCGCCGAGATTCGCATCCGCATTCCGGACCGAGAATTTTCCGGACGGCGAGGTGGCGTTGAAGGCGCGCTCAAGATTAGTCAGACGAATGACCGGCTCGCGCTGATGGCCCGCACCCTGCGAGGAAGCGAACCCAACGCGCGCGTCGTAATCCAGCAAAATCGCGCGCACGACCGCTTTCAGATCCCCCCGCACACCCTGTCCATTATTATTGAAGACCGACGCGACACGATAAACGTATCCGGGGCTCGGATTGCTCGTGACGAGACGCTGGATCAATTGCCGGCAAATAAATGGACCGACGTTCGGGTGATTGAAGAGGGTGTCGAGCGTCACCTTCAAATCCTGGGCGGCTGTTTGGTTGGCCGGGAGCAAGACGCCGTTCAAAATGGTCTTCGCATCCAAGGAATGGTGGCTGGCGATATTGACCATCGGAAGGCGCCAATCCTGAGCGGCGGCGCCCGGGAAGAAAACGGGCGTGCCGGTTTGCCCATAAGTCCATCCGGTGAAAACGGCGGCCGTGCCCAGAATGGCGTCCTGACCGTAGGTCGCGATGGGGAAGGCATTCGAAGTAAGGGTCAAGCTGCCGTCCAGATTGAGATCGTAGAGGCCGATCGAAAAGAGCTGCATGATTTCACGCGCGTAGTTCTCGTTAGGCAAAGTGCCTCGCGCCGGATTGGCCTTGTCGTTCTGAAGCACGTTCAGATATGCGCCCATGGCCGCATTCAGCGTGATGTCCTCGAGGAGCTGCCGGTAATTTCCAAAAGCGTCTTTGACCAGGACATCATAATAGGTCGGCAACGCGTAAGGTCTGTTTCCGAGGCCGGCGCTGTTGAGCGAGACCACGAGGGTTTCGCTCAAGGCGAACGCGACCCGCTGCCGCAATTGGTCCGGCGCGGAGATCGCGTAGGTCCACCACGCATCGTTCGTCATGGTGAGAGTCGGCTGGTTCGGCGTCGCGCTGGGCGACGGCGATGGACTCGGCAGCGCTCCGACCGCAGTTTGGACGAAGGCGAGATGCGAAGACATCGGCGCGGCGAACTGATCGTTTAAGAATCCGTCGTAGCCCTGACTCTGCACTTTCGCGATGAGCGCATCGTTAGCGCCGAAAGTGGCCTGCGAAAGGAACCGGCCGGCAGCGGCTGCGGTGGGAGTTCCTCCTGGAAGCGCGGGAGGAGGTGTGGGCACAGGAGCCGTTTGCGCGCCGGTAGACAGATTGAAATTTCCCTTGATCTCGCCGTTCGGATATTGGGCCGTGTGGATGTTAAAATAGGTTTGGCCGGCTTTGATCGCATTCAGGATGTCGGCCACACTCATGGTGCCGACCTGCGTGAAGACCCAGATGACGGTGCCGTCGGGCTGCGGCGTGGCGGAATCGACATCGAAAATGATTCCGCCATCTGGTCCGTGGATGTGCATGCCCGTGATCGGGCCTGAGAGATTCGAAAAATCGAAAGAGATGACGGCCGATTTTCCATCGGCGGCGAGCCGGAGAGTGGCGGTGCCCGAACCCTGCGAGGCCGCCGAACCCTGCGGGCGCAACTGCGCGAGGTAAAGGGTGGAACCATCCGCGGAAGGCGGCTGGTCGAGATCGTACATTTCGAGCAACGCAATCCCAGTGGTGTTGTTCGTGCCGCGTACGATCGTGGTGTAATTTCCGGGCGCCAGACTCGAAACAATGGCGGGTTCACGATCGTCCGTTGGAGCAATCGTGCTGGCGGCGATCTCGGTCTCCTGGGTGCTGCGCCAATTATCATTTTGCGTAACCAGGACGCCATTGCCGTCGTGCAATTCAAGCATTGGATCCATCAGGCGCCCGGCCAGAGGCGTGCCGTTCAGGTAAAGTGAGGGACCTCTCGCGCGCACGATCATCTTCTTGAAAACGTCTCCGCGCACGATGAAGCCGCCGATCATCACGTTGTCATCGGCGAGCACATTGCCGCGCGTGGAAATATTCGCGAGCCGGGCGGGCGATCCATCGGGATCCAAATCGTAAAGTTCCACGAGGCCAATGCCGGTGACGTTATTCACGCCTTTTACAATCGCCGTGTAGGCGCCAGGATTGATGGTGACGATGAGGACGGATTCCAGATCGCTCTTCGGCGCCAACCCCGCGTTGATAATGGCGTCCTGTTGAGTCAGTCGCCAGTTGTCGTTGGAACCGACGAGATTGCCGGACGCATCGTGCAATTCGAGCACCGGGTCGCTCAGGACGCCCGGAAGTGAAAGCGAAGGTCCGATGGCACGAAGCGCAATTTTTTTCTGGCCCGTGCCATAAACGATGAAACCGCCAATAAGAACGTTATCGCCGGTTTGCACCACCATGCGGGTCGAGAGGTTGACCGCGCTGGAAATCGCGTGAGCTGAGCCGGCCCAAAGAAAGAAAGCGCCTGCCATGGCGGCCGCACGTCCTGCATCTTGAAACAAACGCCTCATATTGTTTAGAGCCGCTGCCGCAGGAGAGCCTCAGACTGCTGAGGAAGCAATGGATTCTGCATGGAAATCGGAGCAGGAATTAAACCAATTCGGAAGCGTGTTTTGCGAGATATTTTTTCGCTCGCGCGGTGCGTCACGGCGGTTAAACCCGCATCCTCGGGATAAGTCGCACTTTTTATCCACCATCGCTATGCTTAATTACCCTGGTGCCGACCCACGCAAAAAAAACCGAGCCGGAGCAAAACTTTGAAGGCGCGATGGATCGATTGGAGGAAATCGTGGAGCAAATGGAGTCAGGCAAGATGATGCTCGAAGAACTCATCGTGCGTTACGAAGAAGGAATGAAGCTGGTGAAAGTGTGCCAGGAACGCCTGACAAGCGCCGAACAGAGAATCGAGATCATCACGCGCAACCACGCGGGCAAGCCGGTGGTAAAGAATTTCGAGCCGGTGATGGAAAAGGAGCGCGCAGCGAAATCGGAGGAAAAGGGACAAACCGCAAATGACGAAGTCAGACTCTTCTAACGCAGGCGACGCCCCAGGGTTGCTCGCTGGCATTCATTCTCCCACAGACATAAAAAGGCTGAAGGAGCAGGATTTGCCTCAGCTCGCGCAGGAGGTGCGCGATGTACTCTTCCGGGTCTTATCGCAAACGGGCGGCCACCTCGGGCCAAACCGTGGTGTGGTCGAGCTCACGATCGCTTTGCATCGCGTCTTCGAAACGCCCAGGGACAAATTTGTCTTCGACGTCAGCCATCAAGGCTACGTGCACAAAATGTTCACCGGCCGGCTCGACCGCATTGGAACCATGCGGCAATACCAGGGACTGAATGGTTTCCTGCTCCGGACTGAAAGCGAACATGATTGCTACGGCGCCGGTCACGCCGGCACCGCGTTGTCCGCCGGCCTCGGCATGGCGGTGGGCCGCGATCTGCGCGGCGGGGATGAGAATGTCGTCGTCGTGGCGGGCGATGCTGCGTTTACCTGCGGGATCAGTTACGAGGCGCTCAATAACGCCAAGTCACAAACGCGCCGGTTCATTGTCGTCCTGAACGACAATGAATGGTCCATCGCGAAAAATGTCGGCGCAATTGCGAGTTACCTGAACAATATCGTCGCCAATCCGACTTACGCCGGCCTGCACGACAAGGCGCGGCGTTTCATCGAAGCGATCGCGGGCCGGGGCGCGGTCGAGTTCGCCCACAAAGTCGAGGAGGGAGTAAAAAACCTTCTCGTTCCGAGTGTGATTTTTGAGGAACTCGGCTTGCGTTACTACGGCCCGATCGATGGCCATGACATCCCGCTTTTGATCAAGACCTTCGAGTTCTTGAAGAGCCAGGACGAGCCGGTACTGCTGCATATTCTCACCAAAAAGGGCAAAGGATACGAACCGGCGATTGCGAAGCCGGACAAATTCCATGGTCTGGGAAAATTTGCGCCGGACACCGGAGAAACCGCCGCGGCGGCGACGCCCACTTATTCGGAGCTGATGGGAAAGACGCTGGCGAAATTTGCCGATTCGAATCAGAACATCGTCGCAATCACCGCGGCCATGCCCAGCGGAACCGGCCTGGGATTTTTCCAGGCGCAACATCCGACTCGTTACTTCGATGTCGGGATCGCGGAGGAACACGCGGCGCTTTTCGCCTGCGGTCTGGCCACCCAGGGGCTCAAGCCTTTCCTGACGATCTATTCCACCTTTATGCAGCGCGCTTACGACATGATCATTCATGACATCGCGCTCCAAAATTTGAATGTCGCGCTGTGCATGGACCGCGCGGGATTGAGCGGGGACGATGGCCCGACACACCACGGCCTCTTCGATATCGGCTATCTCCGGCATGTGCCCAATTTCGTGCACATGCAGCCGAAGGATGAAGACGAATTCGTCGACATGCTTTGGACAATCGCGAACTACAATTCGGGCCCGATCGCCATTCGTTATCCGCGCGGCGCCGGCACCGGGGCCGTGCCAAAGGCTTCTCCCAAGCTCCTGGAGATCGGCAAGGCGGAAGTGGTCCAACACGGTCGCGAAGTGGCGATCTTCGGATTGGGAAACATGTTCGAGGTGGCGCAGGAAGCGGCGCGCAAGCTCGAAGAGAAGGGCGTTTCCGTCGCGCTGATCAACCCGCGATGGATCAAACCGCTCGACACCGGGACGCTGGAATTTTTTGCGCGCGGCGTGGATGTAATCTGCACGATCGAGGATCACGTTTTGCACAATGGTTTCGGCTGCGCCGTCATGGAGCATCTGTATTCCCAGATGATCCACACGCCGGTGGTCCGAATTGGCTGGCCGGATCAGTTTGTCGAACACGGCACCATCCCGATCCTCCGGAAGAAACACGGGATCACGGCCGATGCGCTGGTGGAAAAAGTCCTGCCGCTCTTGAAAAAGAAGGGGCCGAAAGCCCAACCCAGCGCCGCGTGAACGTCGAGGCAGCGCCGGACGATCGCTCCGACGGACCAAAATGAGCGTCATCGAAACCCGCGGTCTGACGAAGATCTATCGGACCTACCGGAAGGAGAGCGGACTCCGGGGATCGATCAAAGGACTCGTTAGGCGAAAGTATGACGAAACCCGCGCCGCGGAAGACGTCACCTTTAGCATCGAAGAAGGAGAGCTGGTGGGATTCCTCGGCCCGAACGGCGCCGGCAAAACGACCGTCCTGAAAATGCTTTCCGGGCTGCTCAATCCCAGTTCGGGCGAGGCGCGCGTCCTCGGTTTCATTCCCTGGGAACGGAGCAACGAAATGAAGCGCCAGTTCAGCCTGGTGATGGGACAAAAAAATGCGCTCTGGTGGGACTTGCCCGCGCAGGAATCGCTCGAGCTCAATCGGGCCATCTACGGGATCGACCGCGGCCGCTTCAAGAAAGTGGTCGGCGGCCTGAGCGAGCTCCTGAACGTGGAGGACAAGATGAATGTGATGGTGCGGGAGCTCTCGTTAGGCGAGCGCATGAAGATGGAATTGATCTCGGCGCTCATCCACGAACCTCGTGTTCTCTTTCTCGATGAACCCACCATCGGCCTCGATGTCGTCAGCCAGAAGCGGGTGCGCGAATTCCTCCGGCTCTACAATTCCGAGCACCGGATCGTGACGATGCTGACCAGCCATTACATGCAGGATATCGAAGAGCTGTGCGATCGCGTGATCATCATCGATCACGGAAAGATTTTTTTCGACGGCCCCCTCAATTCCATCATCGATCGGTTCTCCGGTTACAAAATCATCAGCCTCACCTTCGACGGGCCCGGCGAACGCGATTTTTCCGCGCTGGGAGAAGTGGTGCAGCAGACCCCGGCTTCAGTTCAGTTAAAAGTGCCCCGGGCCAAGGTAACCGAAACTTGCCGGCGCGTTCTCGAGGGTTGCGCCGTGATCGACATCAACGTCCAGGAGCTCCCCGTGGAAGAAGTGATTCGTCAGCTTTTCGGCGAGCGCGACACCTTGCGCGACGCGGCTGCCTCAAGTGGGGCGAAAGGCTGATTCGTTACCGCCGGTAAAGGGCCTGTCTCAACTCCGAGACGTAAGCCGGATTCAATTCGAACGCGGTCACCGGCATCTCGGCGATCTGCACTTCCTCATAAAATGGGATGCTCTCGACATATCCTGCCGACATGAGGCTATTGAGCGTGTCGGTCACATCGTCCACATCCATGTGGGTGCCATCCTGAATCTCCGCGCCCATCATCGCTTCAGTGAAGCCAATTGAACGCACTACCGTCGCCTCGCGACCGGTTAGTTTAATGTGACGCATACTCGCGTTTTAGCAGCTTCCATACCGGTGGAAACGCCGCCTCAACGGTCGAAACCAAAGCTCGGAAGGATGCTTTCACTCATGGCGCGGCGGAAACTCGAGTAATACGGCTCCCATCCGATCGACCGCAGTTTCTTGTTGCTGACCCGCTTGTTGCTCTCGCCGCGTTTTTTCTCAGTCTCAACCTTTCCCGGCGGGGGCAATGGCCGTTCCAAATGCGAGCTCAGCCATTCATAAACCTCTCG
>JBEEHO010000278.1:0-8844 GCA_041167425.1 Verrucomicrobiota bacterium
GTGCCGGCGACTGGCGTTTTCGACTCCGACCTGCTCTATCGGATCTTGATTTCTCCCGATCCGAGAATTTCCCCGCCTCTGAAAGACGATGTCAGCCTGGAAGGAGTCTTGAAATACTTCAAGGCGATCGGGGAAAAATACCTGGGAGGCAAACCCTCGGAGGTGCGGGTGACCGTCGACAAGAATAACAAGGCGAAAGTCGAGTTCCTGCGTTTTCCCACGGGCAGCTTTACCAAGGTCGTCGAGATCAACAAGAGCGAGACCGTCGAAGCGGGCGGGAGTACGATCAAGGTGTTCATCGGCGGCCGGGACGACGCTTTCTTTAACGATCTCCCGGGATTCTTCCGTTCCATCAACTACGCTCCGCAGTTCTATAACATTCCGCTCTCGATGCAGAACGCGCGGGAGCTGCCCATCCCCAAGACCTTGATCGAGCTCGAGGGGAACGACCTGTTCAATTTCGATCCAACCAACCCGGAAGTGGGCTACACGGTTAAGAAGGATCTCCCGCCCGGGCCGTGGACCTGGAATGGGACCAGGTTCAAGAAGGACGAGAAAGGTAACTACCGCTTCGTCTATAGCGGGAAGGATAATCGAGCGGGAAAGAACGTTAACGCCATCATTGTCGAGCTGCCTCTCGCCTTCGTTACGAAACGGCCCGAGGTAGACCGGATCGTTAATGCCTGGGGCGAAAGCTGGGTCCTGAAGGCATCACACAAGATCCCCACGATCCGCGACGAGCGCACTTACGGGAACGGAATTCTCGACCGGCATCCATGGCTCTGGAGCGGCGCGGCGATCGCTTTGGGTTTGCTCCTGCTCGTTCTGGGCATCAGGGCTGCGACCAGCTACAGGCGGCGTGCCCCTGATCGCGCAGGGACGGTGCGATGGTGGGAGCGGGCGACACCCTTGATCCTCGTGGGAATCCTGGCCCTGGCGGCCGGGGCGGCGATAGGTGTGGTAGCCAAACTTCGTTCCCAGGAACTGGCCGATTTAGTTCCAGCCGCTTCCGACGAAGAACTGAAGCAATACAAGCTGATCGATACCGACGGGCAACCTTTCGCGGATGCGGCCTTGAATGAGCGCGAGGATAACAAGCAGCTAGGCGCCAATAATTTTTCCCTGGGCCCGTCGCTGGTCACGAGACTGGCGCACCTCGGCTGGGGTTTCGGGCCGTCGATTTCCGCGCTCGGTCTTCGCACTTCTTTCGACCACGACAATTCGCCCATCTCGGTGCACAAGACCTACGACGCCGCGCATATCCTGGAGGCGTTTCGCCGGGTGAAAAAGACGCTCTTCCAGGAGCTGAACATGCCGGACGACAGTTGGAACAAGAAGCACTTGAACATTCCGCTGAAACGGTCGTTCGAAATTTTCGTGCCGAATGTTTGTCCGATCGATATGGATACCACGGGCACCTGGCCCTACGGACGGCGGCTGGAAGACCAGGTGGCGACCAGGTTTCTTTCGCTCTTTCTCGACATGAGTCCCGATGCCAACGGCAGGAAATACCACATCGAGACCTTGAGCGATCAAGCTCTCTGGGACGCGGCGCCGATCGAACCCAAGACACCGCCTAACCCGTTGAAGAACGACAAACCTTTCCTCGATCATTTTCCCTACCTCGCCGATCCCTGGTGATCTGTGACTGTGAGGGAAACGTCAACCGTCCATTCCATTCCACGAACTGTTATGAATCATATCTCTAAAATTCTTTTTATTCTGGGACTGCTCCTGGCCCTTCTCTTCGGATATCTGCGCGCGCTGGGCAGCACGGCCTGGCTGGTGCCGTGGCTGCTGGTGGGAGGCGTTGGAATCGTTTGCGGCCTTCTTAACGTTATCCCCAGCGAAAGGAACACTGCCTTTCTGAGCTTGATCGGTCTGGTCGTGGCCTTGAGTGCCATCCTGCTGCAGGATTTCAACCCTCATTGGTTGAATGCCGTTGTTTTCTTCGTGCGCGTCTTTTTCGCCCACGTCCTTCTCTCCTTTGCCTTCATCCACCTCTTCAAGCCAACCGAGGAGTAACCTGGGTTTTCCCTGACGGTGTCTGCACGGTTCCTGGTGCGGTTGGCGCAACTTCTCGTCCTTTCTTCCTTCCTCGCCTTCGCGCTGGCGGAAGCGGGCTTGTACGCCGCGCGCACGAGCGAAAATCTCGAGTCGCTCGAGTCACGCGTAAAGGCGAGTCCCGCCGACTTCGGCGCCTGGAACAAACTGGCCGATGCCCGCCTTCGATTGCTTGCCTCAACAGGCGATCTTACTTATCTCACACGCGCGGCGGAAGCGGTGGAGCGCTCGTTGAAGATCTCGAACCCGGAGTTCAACCGCGCCGGCCTTGCCTTGCGGGTCCGGGTGGAATTGGCGTCTCATCGTTTCAAGGAAGCGCAACAAAGCGCCCAGCAATTGCGCACCATCATGCCGGACAGTGCCTATCCACTCGGCCTGCTGGGCGATGCTTACTTTAACCTGGGAGAGTACGCGGCCTGCGCGCGTGTGTGGGACCAAATGCTCGCGCTCGACCAGAGTGTTCTGTTGACCGAACCGCGCCTGGCTCAGCTGGATCTTATTCACGGCCAGGTAGCGAACGCGCGTGAGCGGCTGGAGAAAATCGTTGCCGCATCGCGAAAGCTCGAGCCGGCCGCGCCGGACATCGTAGCCTGGGCTTGCGTGCAATTGGGCGAGCTCGCGTTCCGTTCCGGGGACTGGGAGAGCGCCGGTCAGCAATACGACGCCGCGCTCGTTGCGCAGCCGGATTATTATGCGGGGCTGGATCATTTGGCGGAGTTGCGTGGCGCGCAAGGCCGGATCGAGGAAGCCATCGCTCTCTACACCCGGGTGATCGAACGTGTGGCGCGACCAGAGTTCATGCAGGCGCTCGGAGACCTTTTTTTGTTCGTTGGAAAAACAGCCGAGGCAAAGCCGTGGCACGATCGCGCTCTCGCAGTCTACCTGGCATCGGCCGAACACGGGGAAGCTCTCTACCTTCATCATCTCGCCGGCTTCTATGCCGACTCCGTTAACGATCCGGATAAGGCCGTCGAATTAGCGCGGCGCGATCTGACGCTGCGTCATGGCATCCAGGCTTATGACACACTGGGGTGGGCGCTTTACAAGGCTGGTAAGTTCGAGGAAGCACGCGATGCGATCACGCAGGCGCTCGTTTCCGGAACAAAGGACCCCCATATCCTTTATCACGCGGGAACTATTTTGATGAGAGCCGGCGATATAACTGGCGGCGCGGCGAAGTTACAAGAAGCTTTGGTGGCGAATCCTCGCTACAACACGTTCCACGTCCATCGCGGATGATTCGCTGCTGCTTTTTCTTTCTCGGTCTGCTTCAGCTGGCCGTCCTCACCGCGGTCGCACATCCCGTGGCCCAGGGAGCGATGGAAGTGGTCGTGCGGCCGGATGCGATCGAGGTGCGCGCGCGCGTCTCCACGGAGGAAGCGTTCGTGGCTGAGGCGTTCGGTGGCAAGACGACCGCTCAGAAACTCGACGACGTCTGGCGCAGGCATGGCGAGTACCTTCTCGCGCATTTCCATCTCGCCGGTGATGGTGTTCCACTCGCCGGAGAACTGATCGGCATCACACCGCCGGCCCCAAACGCTTCCAGCGAACGCGTGAGCTATGACTTACGATTCCCATTTCCGGCCGGGCGAGCGCAGCCGCGCACGATCGTCCTCCAGCAGGACGTGCTCAATGAGTTCATCTTCGCGCCGGGCAACCGCTGGGAAGCCAGCTACATCGTCCGCATTACCCAGCAAAATGGGAGCGCGCGTGAAGGACTGCTCTTTACCTCGCGCGAGCCGCTCACCTTCGTTTGTAACTGGGACCTGGGCTCCCCTGACACTGCTCCTCACTTGAATAAGTGGGCCATGGCGGCTGCGTTTGTCCGGCACGGCATCCGGCACATTCTCAGCGGCTACGATCATCTCCTTTTCATTGCGGGTCTCGTGCTCGCCGTGCGGAGTTTGTGGGACCTGGTCAAGGTGGTGACTGCTTTCACGCTGGCGCACACACTCACGCTCACGCTCGCCGTGCTGGACATCGTTCGGCTGTCGAATCGAATCGTCGAGCCCATGATTGCCGCCAGCATTGTTTTCGTAGCGGCGCAAAACATTCTCGCTCCCTCGCGCAGCCGGGGCTGGTTAAGGCTCGCCGTCGCCTTTGGATTCGGGCTTTTCCATGGACTAGGCTTTGCCGGCGGTCTGCTCTCAGCCATGGAAGGAATGCAGGGAGTTGCCATTGCCACCGCGATCGTCGCGTTCAGTCTTGGCGTAGAGCTGGGACACCAGGTCGTAGCCTTGCCACTTTTCGGCGTGCTTAAGCTTACTCGCGCTTATAGCAGCGGCGCCGCCGACCCGGAATGGGTTCCACGCTGGGTCACGCGCATGGGCTCGAGCGCCATTTGCGCCGCGGGTCTGGTTTACCTTGTCGCAGCGCTACGCTGAAGGTTCGCGCTCAATCGACTCTTCGCTCGTTTACTCTTACTGTCGTCTCCGGGTCATCCCGTTTATCGCGCCACAAAGCATGATGAAAGTGGATGACGCGATCGCCGTTTACCGAAGCGACCGCCTTGTCGAAAGTGATCTTGCCAATGCGCTGCCAGTTCTTAAAGGTCCGCCGGACCACTATCTGCGCGCCGCGGACCCAGCCTTCGTCGGTGACCTCGATATGGAAGGTAAGAGTCCGCCGCGGCGTGGGATCGCCCGGGTCGTAAATCTGCGCCAGGATTTCGTCGCGGAAATCAAGCTCTTCGCCTTCGATCCGGGGTTGATCGGCATCCACGACCAGCCGCATGAATTTCGGCGCGCGCCCCGGTAGATCGGCCGGCTTGCCCAGCTCGGCGATTTCGTGGAGCTGTCGAATGGTAGCCTCCTTGTCCGCCCGCATCAGCACGATGCCGGTGAGCAATAGAATCGGAATGCCCGAGCCGCGGCGCCAAAAGCTGGTGTCGGGCGCGTTCCTTGTTTCCGCGTCGTTGATGTAATCGGTGTAATCGCCGCCGAAATCCTGTTGGGTAATAAAATTAGCCGTGGGCAACGGCTCTTTGTGCTCCTCATCAGTCGTAGGAAAGAGCTTGCCCACGAGGGAAAGCGACCTGCTGTGTCCCCGCCGCGTTTCCGTGCAACAGGTCGAGTAACGTCCCACGATCAAAGCCTCGCTTCCCCTGGCGAAGTAGCCGGAGTAAGTCGTCTTCTCCGTGATTTCCCACAAGCCAGTAAGGCAAATTCCATTTGGATGAAGCAGGCGGCGAAAACCTTTTCGGTCGGCGCCCCAGCGCAGATCGCCGTGCGCGTCCACCGTGCGCCTGGCCGCCTGGCCGAAAAAGAAAGGTTTGCCGAAAGGCAGGATGCCGGCGAACACGCTTCGGTTGGTTACCTCTGCGCGAGGGATCGACTCGTCGCCAGGTCCCGGCCAGACCTTCCCATAGTAAGGGTTGGCGAAAATCGCGTCGCGCACTTCGGCGAAGCGTGATCCGCGATAAGTCCGATCTTCATTGGTCGTTAGTTCAGGTCCGAAGTCGGTCGTGTTCATAGTAGGATTGAGTTATCCTCCGTGGGGGGAGGGGGCCCGTTCGCTGACTGGCGGCGCGATCCTAGCCCCTTCACGACTGCCTTGTCGATGGATTATTTGCTCCGATTAAAAATTTGTTGAATTTTTTTCTTTATCTTCCGCGCGGCGCCGGATAAAACGAAGTCCTGCAGCTCGCTGGGCGTAATGGGTGCGAGTCTGCCATGCCTCCCAGACCATGCTAAAAAGCCACGTCGCCGCGTTTCTCGTATTGATACTTTGCGGGTGTCATCGGACGACGCCGGCCGCGCGCGAAGAACCTGCACCGCCCGACGAGGCGAAGAGAAACGGTCTTACTGCAGCGGCCTTTCGTTATCCAATTGACGAGGCCCACAATTTTCTCAAGGGCATGGATGTCATCGCCATACCTGTTACGGAAGCGGATGACGTCTCGCAGGAGAAACTGTTAGGGCAGCCGCCGGACCAATTGATGGACAAGGTCATGCCGCCGCCGCGCAGGCTGGTCGATCGGATTTCTACGCCTAACGAAATCCTCGGCCGCAATACCTGGATGCTTTGGTGCGGTGGTAACGAAGGTTTCTGGGACTGGCTCGGCACCCACGGCTACGGCTTTACCGATTTGCTGAAGGTGATCGACACTCGCCATCGCGCCCGGCGTTTTGATGAAGCGGGTCTGATTAACGAGCCAGGCATGACTTCCGCCACGAAGCAGGACGAGAACGGCATCTGGCTCGATGTGCCGGTCGATCAAATCCAGGAGCGGGAGAAAGCGAAGGTGCCGCCGACGATCTATGGACGTTCCACTGGCGTCATAGGACTGCGCCTGTTTCCGAATCCGGAATTCAAGGACACGGCGAAAGCGAGCTGGAATCCCAAACGCTACTACGACGATCCGAGTTACTATAACAATCCAGGCCTCGTTCGCCCGTACCGCGTGGGGATGAGCTGCGCGTTTTGCCACGCCTCATGGCATCCGCTCAGGCCGCCGCAGGATATTACCCAGCCCAAATGGGAGAACATCTCGGGAAACATCGGCGCCCAGTATCTGCGGATGCGCGCAGTCTTCGGGAACCTGCTCAAGCCGGACAACTTCGTTTACCACCTGCTCGATAGCCAGCCGCCCGGCACGATCGATACCTCACTGATTGCTTCGGACAATATCAATAACCCGAATGCGATGAACTCGATCTTTAACCTGCCCCAGCGGGTGATCCGTTCGTTCCAAAATCCGCCGGAGGTGCAGGGCGCCGCCGCCCTCACGCAACCAGCGCTTTGGCGCAATCCCACGGCCGTGCGCGAGAAAAACGAGAGCGTCTGGCCGCGAGAGGGAAATGGGTTCGGCTACGAGAGCA
The DNA here is from genome assembly GCA_041167425.1 of Verrucomicrobiota bacterium. GTDB lineage: Bacteria > Verrucomicrobiota > Verrucomicrobiia > Chthoniobacterales > UBA10450 > AV80. Next base: position 6,885 of record JBEEHO010000278.1, read on the forward strand.
AGGAAGCCGACAAGGTCCCGCAGCTTTACTGGACGCTGTTTGATAACACCCACGATCCGGATGTTCTCCCACGCGTAAACGGATCGAATGAAGGGCGCCGTTACGTGCCGCGCATCCTGTTCGACGGCGCGGATTCCATTGGCGGCTGGGGAGCGCTCGCCCGGGTTTACCTGAACATCGGGACCTACTGGGAACAATGGATCAGGATCCATAATCCGCTGGTGGGTTTCGAGCCGCAGAAATCTTTCACGATCAAGGATTGTGAAGATAATTCCGTTTACTGGCGGGCGACCCAGGAAAGGGTGGCGCCGCTGCGGGATTACTTCTTGAAAATATCGGCGCCCATGCCGGTGCTGGCTGCTACGGGGGCGGAACATAAGGCGGATACAATCGATCCCACGGTATTGGTACCTAACGAAACGTGGAACGTGATTGCCGCGAGGGAACATGAGAGTAAAACGCCTGCCAGACCTACCATTCCGGGCGTGGCCATAGGAGATTCAGGTCCTCCGGTCATTGGTGCGCCGCCTGGTCCAGCGGGCCCCGGCTCCGGAAGCAAGGTTACCTCCGAGAAGGCGAACGCCGATGCCATTCTCGCGCGCGAGCGGGGAAGAAGAATAGACCCATCTCAACTGAGAAGGGGCCGGCGGGTCTTCGCGAATAACTGCATTGTCTGCCACTCGAGCGTGCAGCCACCCTTTTGGACCGCAGCCCTGACCGAGGACGCCTGGGGAAAACAAGGACAGGAGAAAAAACCGGCGGAGCTCTGGGACCACGATCCAGGTCACTGGCTCCTGGAACCTAAGTATAAAGAGTGGGCAGAGAACATCGTTGAGACCGCGGCATTCTGGCAATTCAACTACCTTTCCACCGACTATCGCCTGCCAGTATCGCTGATAAGGACTAACTCCGCGCGCGCCTTGGCTACGAACGCGCTGGGCGGACACATGTGGTCCGACTTCAGCTCGCAGAGTTACAAGGAAATGCCTTTCGTGGGTGCGATCACCTACTTCGATCCTTTCACTCAACAGGAGAAACAGTTTACACCCACGCATAAGGCGCCGCCGGGTTCCCCCGAGGGCGGAGGCGGCGTCGGGTTTTATCGGCCCGCGACCCTTGTCTCCATCTGGTCGACGGCGCCGCTGCTCCACAACAACAGTCTCGGATTGTTTAACAACAACCCTTCGGTCGATGGCCGGCTGGACGCCTTTGATGATGCCATTCGCAAACTGCTCTGGCCGGCGAAGCGCCTGGAAAGTTCCAGCTTCAATGGCGCGACACCAGAACGTTTGAAGCGTGATCACGGCCTGATCTGGCGCACGCCCGAGGTCACCTACCTGACTCTTCCCGGGGAACAGGTGCCTCAGATTCTGGCCAAGCTGCCGTTCCTGAAGAAGTGGATCAAGCAGTACGCGGAGTGGGGGAAAGGACATCCCGAAGAACAGAAGCTCCTTTCCGTGCCATGGGCCATAAGCCTTTGCCTCTTTGTCGTGGCTTATCTGTTCTTTGTCCTAGGAGGGCGCAAGGCCAGCAGAGAGCCGACAGTGGTGCTGCATCGGAAGTGGTGGGCGCGGACGCTGGGCTACCTCTTTGTCTTTGCCGCACTTGTTATCGGCGCGCTTCTCTACACTCTGGGCGGCCGCCTGGGCGAGGTGCGGATTGGACCAATTCCCAAGGGCACACCTGTAAACCTGCTTGCGAATACGAATCCGGAAGCGGATCCCAAATTAATCAAGAAGACGCTTGGCACGACGGTCCACGCCCTGGTCGAGATTGATTCACGGCATCTCAGCGAAGAAGAAGCCAACAAGCTGATGAGCGAGAAGGTCGCGCCCGCTCTCATGAACATCAGCAAATGCCCTGACTTCGTCATGGACGAAGGCCATTACTTCAAGTGGTTCGACTCCATGACCGAGGAGGATAAGAACGCGTTGATCGAACTGTTGAAGACCTTCTAAGA
>JBEEHO010000279.1:0-6014 GCA_041167425.1 Verrucomicrobiota bacterium
CGGGCGATCATGGCGACAGGGTCTGATTGGCCGCGTGATCTTGTCCAGAAGATTGTAAAACCACCGCACCGATCGTCTTGACTTGCCTGCCGGTAAATCGCACGATCATGCCTCTCTCCCCCATGAAGGCAACAGGACATGCTAAGTAGCCTCGACACAGTCATCGCGTTTGCGGTGATCATGACGGTCCTCTGCCTGGTCATCACCATGCTGGTGCAAATGATCTCCGCCGCTTTGGCACTCCGGGGCAAGAACCTGGCGAACGCACTTTCACTCACATTCCAAACCATCGATCCGCATATCGCGGAACACGCTCACGCGTTGACCGAGCAAATCCTGAAGGATCCGATTTTCAGCGGCTCGCTCTTCGCTCCGAAAGGCCGCGAGAAGATCGGGGATGCGGTCGCAGCTCCTCCACGGATGAAACCGTGGACGTTTCGCTCGCTCGGAGGAATGCGGCTCGGAAGTGCGATTCGTCCGGGCGAAGTTTACCGGGTTTTGCACGAGATCAGTCAACTGACTGAAGCGGAAGCGGCGCTTCGCGGCATCCCCCAGATCCTGGCTGAAAAGTCCACCGCTCTCCTAAACGCTCTCCAGCGGCCGGATCAGCCGGCGGAGGAATCGATGATGAAACTTCGCGCGATCCACGATGTGGCGGCGCGCTTCGTGAGCGATGGAGAAAAAAAAGCGATCGTCGATTCGGTGTCGAATCTGGGCGCCACGGTCGAGCGCGCGACGACGCAGGCGTATGATCGATTCCAACGATACTTCGGCAGCGCGCAGGACCGCGCGCAGCAATGGTTTCAGGTCCACATGCGGGGATTAACGATCTTCTTCGCGGCCCTCGTCGCTTTCTTTCTTCAACTGGATACCACGGATATTTTTCGTCAGCTTCGCGACCGGCCCGGCCTGGTCGATGCCCTGGTGAAATCGGCGCCGGGTGTTTTGGAACAAGGGACCAAGGTGCTCGATTCGAGCGATACGCCGGCCTATCACGCCTATCTTCTCTGGCTGCGGGACCATCCGCTTTTTCCGTTGAAGGCGCTGCCGTCGTCCGGCACTCCGGAGAATTTTCATCAATACATCGCGAACCGATTGAAGGCACCATTGGATAAGAGCTATCCCGTGGAGCGATTCGACGCCGCTTTCGATCTGGCCCGGAAAATAGAAGGCACCGCGAAGACGACCGACGCAGAGGCTGTCAGGACCGCTTACGAAAATTGGCTCCCGAAATTCCCCTTGTACCAACTGAGCCCTGATGTCTTAGGGGAGAAGGCCACCAAAGACAGTGTCGGCATTGCTATCGCAAACGAAGTCGCGAACGATCCTGCGGCCAAAGGACCTCCGTCACCGGAGGAGACAGTGAAGTGGCTGGCGGAGTACGACGCGCTCAAGACGGAAGGTGTGGTGGCTTACGAAAAATCGCGGCAGGAAAGTTTTCGCAGTCTGCAGGCGACGATCCACGACGCCGGTTTCGATCTGGTGCCCAAGCCTTTTCTGGGTCGCTGGGACAAGGAGCCGGTTCCCTATTGGGCCAGAAATTATTGGCCGCAACTCGCCCATTATCTTCGGCATTTGCTCGGCGTGCTGATCACCGCAGGGCTGCTGGCTCTGGGCGCTCCGTTCTGGTTCAACCTGCTCAAGAATTTGATGAACTTGCGGCCTGCCGTTGCGAACCTGGTGGAGAAGCGGCCGCAGAGCACGCCCGCTTTGCCAGCGGCGCCGGCAACGCCTCCTTCATCGAGTTAAAACCAAGCCCTAAGACTTCATTTTATGCGCCCGCTCATTTCTTACCGCGCGAAGACGCAGAGGCGCACGCCGGATCAGGATCGGCAGCCGCAAAATAATGGGAGGCAGATGCGATGTCCCTGACCTGGGCGGAATTCCTGGAGCCGTACCAAGCGGGAGACCCGCCGCTCTTGAGCGGCGCGTTCAGTAACCGTTGGGGCGGCGCGTCATGGGAGCCAAATGAAGGAGATCGCAACGCGGCGGCGAAGTTGCATACGCAGCTCGCTTCGCGCATCACCACGCAGCGCCTGGGATATCTCGATGGCGTGGAAAAAACAGCGCTCGACAGCGTCTATTCGCTTTTCGAAAAAACTCGGAAGATCGGCGATGAATATCCCGCGGCGCGGCATTTCGATGCGATTGCATGGGACGTTCTGAACACACGGGTGCGCCCTTTCACGGCGAAGTGGCATCGCGCGAGTGAAAGTGGGGCGCTCGGCGCGCTGGACGCCACGGACGAATTCCGCGCCGAATTGTCGGCGCTCCAGATGGTGCTGGAACGCTTCGATCGATTGCTCATTCATCTGCGGGATGGCCGGCCGGTGGCCGACCAGCCGAGCGCCGACGAAAGCGAGCGTGACGAAACGATTCGCGACGAAATGGGATGCGAACTTCCGTGGGGAATTCCGCATCTGCTCGGAGGGATCGATGTGGAATGTGCGGATAAGATCAACTCCGCGGAACGCGCGGCCATTCGCGCGCGGCGCCGCCATTACGGCATTGATAAAGACAAGCCCCACGCGGTCGCCCTCGCGCTTTCGGGCGGCGGAATTCGATCCGCCACCTTTTCCCTCGGCGTGCTCGTCGCGCTGGCCGGGCGCGGAGTCCTTCCGCAATTCGATTATCTCTCGACCGTCTCGGGTGGCGGATATCTCGGGTCATTTCTCAGCGCCTATCTGACTTCGCATGCGAAACCAGGTAAACCTAACGACCCGTCCATCGGCTTGCGGCCGGATGAGTTCCCCTTTCGCCGCGAAGAAGGCGAGGCCGAGGCGCTGCGTCATCTGCGACATCACAGCAAATTTCTGGCGACGGGCTCGCTCTGGAGCCGCGTGAAAATGATGTCTGCCCAGATTTACGGCATGATCCTGAACAGCGCCGGCGTCGTCTGGATCGCGATGCTGGCGGTGCTGCTGGAGCGCTTTGTGCGCGAGTGGAGCCTGCTCGATGGCCGGTTGAAACCGGTCACGTATGGCGCAGTCGCGCTTTGGGCCGTGGGGGCGTTGCTCGCGCTTCTAACTTTGCGCTTCGGACGCTCATGGCAAAAATATGCGGACACTTTGGTGACTGCTCCGACTGTGCTGGTGCTGGCGCTGCTGGCATGGCGCGGCCTCGATTCCATCCACCCGTGGTTCCATCCTCCTGGCTCCAAATCACCGGACGGGTCGTGGCTTTGGAAAAAGGAAACGTGGATCGCGGTCATGGGTGCGATCCCTCTGATTACGTCCGCTCTTACGGGGGTCTTCGGGCGTTTCCTCAAGCGCGCGGGCGTCGTCCTCGTCATCTTTTCCGGTATCGCGGGGCCGCTGTTTTTCTTCGGGATTTACCTTTTCCTTTATGAGTGGTCGAGAACCTCCTTCATCGGATTCGGGATCGGCCCGATCGGGCTCACGACCCAATGGGTGATCGTCATGATTGCCGCAGCTGTTTATTTTCTGCTGCTCGATATCAACTTCACCTCACCGCACCGGCACTACCGGAACAAACTCGCGGAAGCGTATCTCATTCGTCCCGCGAAAAAGCGGGTGACGGGGAAGCCGTTTGATAACGCGGTTTCCGTCCGGCTCTCCGAGTTGGGCGAATTGGCGCCGCGCTCGCCTTACCACCTGATCAACTCCGCGCTCAACGTCCCGGGCTCCACCAATCCGCAAATGCAGGGGCGCCTCACGGATTTCTTTCTCTTTAGTCCGCGTTACTGCGGCAGTCCGCTCACTGGTTATCGCGCTACCAGCGAATGGGAAAAAGCCGACAGGCACCTCGATCTCGGCACGGCGATGGCGATCTCCGCCGCCGCCGCCGGACCGCAGATGGGGATCGGCACCTTGAAGAAACTAAGTTTCTGGCTCGCGCTCATGAATGTGCGGCTGGGTTACTGGCTGCGAAAACCGGGGAAGCACGCGCTGCTTTTCGGCGGCGCACCGGGACTTTGGTTTTTGCTCAAGGAAATGCTCGGCACGATGAACGAGAAATCCGCCTGGCTCAATGTCTCCGATGGCGGCCACATCGAGAATCTCGGCGTTTATGAACTCCTTCGCCGGCGCTGCAAATACATCGTCGTCATTGATGGTGAACAGGATTCGAAAATGACTTTCAAAGCGCTCACCACTCTTCAGCGCCTCGCTTTTATCGATCTCGGGGTGCATCTGGATCTCGATCTCGACGACCTGCGTCTCAACGCTCTTGGCCTCAGCCGATCGCATTTCCGCTTCTGCCGCATTCGTTATCCGAAAGAAGGACGCGGCTCCGAGGAGGTCCATGGTTATCTGCTTTACCTGAAGCTTTCGCTCACGGGAAACGAAGGTGAATTCATCCGCCGCTACCGGCTCGACGAACCAGTTTTCCCGCATCACTCGACCGCCGACCAATTTTTCAGCGAGACGCAGTTCGAAGCCTACCGCAGCCTGGGTGAACACATCGGTGATAAACTTTTTTTGCGCGCGCTGTTGGGCGACCAGCTCTCGGAATCGAAGTCCATCAACGTGGAAGAATGGTTCCGCGAACTCGGCCAGAACCTGCTCGAGCCTCTGCCGGCTCGCACTGCTTCTTCGGTAAAACAAGAACTGCTCTGAGGTTCCGCCCATGCCCCATGATTTTTTCCTGAGTTACGCCACGCTGGATAACATCCCCGCCATTCCGGGCCGGCCGGAGTACGAATGGGTTACGACTTTCCATAGTGTCCTCACGACCAAGCTCCAGTATTTTCTAGGGCGCGAGGCCGACACCTTTTTTGATCGCGGCGACCTGAGCGGTAACTCGGCCCTCACGCCGGAGATCGACGCCGCGCTCGAGAACAGCCGTCTCTTTGTCGCGATCAGTTCGCCCGCGTATTACGCGCGGCCCTGGTGCAAATTGGAGCGACATCATTTCATCACTGGGCTCGGTGTAAACCCGTCGCTGGCGAAGCGGGTGTTTGTCATTCACACCATCGATGTTGATCCGCTCATCAAACCACGCACGTGGCAAAGCGAATTTTTCCCCGATCTTCGCGGTTATTATTTTTTCCGGGAAGACAAAGCCTCGGGCGGACCCCCGCGGACGCTGGGGGCTCCCACCCTGGACGAGCCCGCTGCGAACGCGAACCAGTACTATATAGAAATCGATCGGCTCGCCCGGGACATGGCCGGTCGGATTCGGGAACTGGAGAGCGGCTCGTCAACGCAGGCGGTGGAGATCGTCGCCCACATCGGGACCGACGCTGTCTTCCTGGCTGAAAACGCCTTTCGTTCCCACACCGAGCGCGAAGAGCTGCGCGTGGCTCTGGGCGACGCCGGTTTTGAAGTCCGTCCGGAGACAAGCATGGCCGGCAAACAAGTGGCGGAACTAAACGCGGCGATGGCCGACGCGCTCGCCTTTGTCCAGATCGTCAGTCCCGTCTTGCTTGAGATTCCAGGAGGCGAAGGAGTCACTTATGACCAGGTGCAGCTGGCCGCTGCCGCCGAGGCAGGACTTCCTTCTTTCCGTTGGCGCGCGCCCGATATGGATCTTGCTGCCGCGGCAGCCAACTATCCCGGCTTCACAGAATTTGCCGAAGCGTCGGACGTGCGGCCGCAGCTGCTTCCCATTTTCAAAGCCGATTTGCTGGAGGCGCTTGGAACCCTGCGTGCGGCGCGGCACGTGAAGCAGGCGGTGCAAGGCGACGAGCGGCTTGTTCTGATCACAGGAGAGTCGAGCGACCTGGATAAATATGGCGAAGGCGTCGCCCAGCAACTTCAGGCCCATGCCCTCGGCCATTACATGACTGATACTCCGGCGGGAGAACTGGAAGCCGAAGATGTGCGCGGCTTTTTGGTCCTCTACGGCGCGAGCAAAGCGGAATGGGTGCGGGACCGGCTTCGAATTATTCGGACACTTCCAAAGACGCGCCTGCGTGATTTGCACGTAGGAGTTTATTTTTGTCCGCCGCCGCCGGACGCCGCGGGACGGCGGCTCCTTTTCGACATGCCGTCGTTTCAAAAAATCCGGTGGGACGACCAGTCATCGCTCAAGGCCTTCGCCGCGTCCGTTTC
>JBEEHO010000280.1:0-12876 GCA_041167425.1 Verrucomicrobiota bacterium
TCGTCGCATCGATGTCATCAACTTCGAATGCGACCGACGTCCCGTCGCGCGCCGGTTTCCAAGCCGGATGGCAACCGACCCCGAGCGTGGTCGCACCGATCTCGTATTCAATCCACGTTCCGTCCGCCGCCGTCAGAGCGGGCTTCAGCTCGAGCGTTTCCTGATAAAATTTTCGCGCGCGCTCAGCGTCCGTAACCGGAATGGCGACAAAAGCGATTTCCTTGATCATGACGCTTTCAATTTGTGAATCATCAGCTTGTTGCCGTCCGGATCCTGCACGATGGCCATGTGGCAAACGGGCGACTCGAAAGCGTCCATTGCGAACGTCACGTTCGCTTTCTTCAGCTCGGCGATCGCTTCCTCGAAATTCTCCATCTCAAGAGCGGCGCCCGTGCCTTGATCGGACGGCGTCCAGGTGTCGCTGATGCTGGCGACGCAGAGCGTATCCTTGCCGATGCCGTATTCGATCCATTTCCCGTCCATAAACCGGCCGGATTCCTTCAACCCCAGCACGCCTTCGTAAAATTTCCGCGCCCGCTCCATATCGGTAACTGGAATGGCCACGAAACCGATTTCTTTGACTTTCATAGCGATGCCCGTCGATTGCTGTAGCCGTCCTGTGGGCAGCGCAACGCATTCAAATTCGAAGCTGTTCCCGGCGCTTCGCACAGCGCAGCGGCTACAGAAGAAGGTCGCGGCTCTTTCATCATGCCCCTTCGGCGGCTTTGACCACTTTCTGGGCAGCATCCGCCAGATCACCCGCCGTAATCACCGGCAAGCCGGACGCCGCGATCAATTTCTTTCCGGCCTCGACGTTCGTCCCTTCCAGCCTAACGACCAATGGAACGGGCAGGTTCACTGTCTTCACCGCATTGATGATTCCCTGCGCGATGACGTCGCATTTCATGATGCCGCCAAAAATATTGACCAGGATCGCCTTCACTTTGTTATCCGAAACGAGGATCTTGAACGCTTCGGTCACCTGCCCTTCCGTCGCGCCGCCGCCCACATCCAGGAAGTTCGCGGGACTGCCGCCGTAAAACTTAATGATGTCCATCGTGGCCATGGCCAGGCCGGCGCCGTTGACGAGGCAGGCGATGTTTCCATCGAGCCCGATGTAATTCAGGCCGTGCTTGGAAGCTTCCACTTCCCGCGGATCTTCTTCGGCGATATCGCGCAAAGCCGCCAGCTCCGGATGCCGGTAAAGCGCGTTGTCATCGAAGTTGAATTTCGCATCGAGCGCCAGCACTTCGCCCTTGGGCGTGACGACGAGCGGGTTCACTTCCACCATCGAGCAATCGCAGGCCATGAAGGTGCGATACAAACCGTCGAACAATTTCGCGGCGGCTTTCAACTGCGACGATTCGAATCCAAGCTGCTTCGCCAGCTTGCGGGTTTGATAGGGCTGCAAGCCCGCGAGCGGTTCGATGCTCTCTCGCAAAATTTTCTCGGGCGATTTTTCCGCGACCGTCTCGATCTCGACTCCGCCCTCCGTGCTCGCGACGACGATCGGCGCCGCCGTCGCGCGATCCAGAAGAATGGCGAAATAAATCTCGCGCGCGATTTCGGCGGATTCCGCCACCAGCACTTTGTTCACGACGCGACCGGCAGGACCGGTCTGATGCGTCACTAAAGTTTGGCCGAGCATTTTCGATGCGATATCGCGCGCTTCCGCGGGCGATTTGCACAAGTGCACGCCGCCCTTGAAACCATTCGCGAACGTTCCTTTTCCTCGCCCACCGGCGTGGATTTGCGCCTTCACCACCAGATCGTCCGTGCCCAGATCACGCGCGGCTTGCTCCGCTTCTTCAGGCGTCGATGCCGCTTTGCCGTGCGGTGTCGCCACGCCGAATTTTTGCAACAACTCCTTGGCCTGATATTCGTGGATGTTCATTCGGAACGCTGCGCGTCAGCCGAGCATTAAGCCTGCGAAGCGCGCATCGGGCAACCCGTTTCTCTGTGGCAAGCCGATTATGAATCAGGGCTGCGGCTTTTCGGGCGTGGGAGTTTCGCGCTTCGGTTTCGGAGCCGCCGGTTCATTTGATTCAGCCGGCTTCAGCGGGGCCTCGGATCTTCCCGCTTCCTGCTGGAGCCTGCCAAGGTAAGTCGGCAGGTCGAGACCCGCGTTACGCGCCAGTTCATGCAGGGGCGGAAGCGCGCTGATCATGCCCGAAAGAAAATCAGCCGTGCCGGTTTTGCCCTCGGCATTTTTGCCACTGTCCCAAACCGTCACCTTGTCGATTTTCAAATTCGAAATGGCGTTGACCTGCTCGTGCACAATGTTCGGCAGTTGCTCGGTGATGAGCATGTTCTGCGCGCCCAGCGCGCCACCGCATGTCTCGATCAGATCGCGGAAACCGGCGGCTTTTTTCGTGAGGATGGATTCCGTTCCGTCGGCTTCGGCCATCAGCCGCGCCTTGAGACCTTCGGCCTCGGCGCGTTTGACGAAGAGAAGTCCGTCCGCTTCGGCCTGCTTGGTCGCGCGCTGCCCGTCGGCCTCGCCCTGCCTGAGCCGGCGCGTTTGCTCCGCCTGCGCTTCGGCTTCGACGATAACACGATTGCGGGCGATCTCCGCGGGCACCACGATGTTCGCGTACTGCGTTGCTTTGTCGCGTTCGGCGCGTTGCGTCTCCGCCTTCTGCTCGGAGGTGTAGGATTCTTCGAGAGCGCGCGCGTGCGCAACTTTTTCCGCGGCGCTCGCGATCCTCTCGGCCTCGGCTTCGTTGCTGCGCCGGCCTGCATTGGAATTGGCGATATCGATCAACGAGAGATTTTCGCCCTTGGTCGCTTCGGCATTCGCGTTTGCCACTCGAATGCGCTGATCGCGTTGCGCCTCGGACGCGCCGATCTGACCATCGCGGTCCGCCTCCGCGACTTTGATCCGAGCCTCGTTGATCGCTTTCGAGGCGGCTTCCTGTCCGAGGGCGTCGATGTAACCGGAGGCATCGGTCACGTCCTGAATGTTTACGTTGATCAGCCGCAGACCGACTTTTTTCAGCTCGACCTCAACGCCGCTGGCGATGTTCGCGATGAGCTTGTCGCGGTCGGCGTTGATCTCCTCGATGTTCATCGTGGCGATGACCACGCGCATTTGTCCGAAGATAATGTCCTTCGCGAGTTCCTTTATCTCCGGGATTTGGAGACCCAGCATGCGCTCGGCCGCGTTCTCCATCACGCCTGGCTCGGTCGCGACGCCCACCGTGAACGTGGAGGGCGTGTTGACGCGGATGTTTTGTTTCGACAGCGCGCCCTGGAGATTGATCTCGATCGGCATCGGCGTGAGATCGAGAAACTGGTAATCCTGAATGATCGGCCAGATGAAGGCGGCGCCACCGTGGAGACAGTGGGCCGACCGCCCGCTGCTCACCTTTCCGTAAACAACCAGGATGCGATCGGACGGACATTTTTTGTAGCGCGAGGCGAACGCGATGAGCGTGCCGAAGATGATAATGAAAGCGGCGCCGGCGAGAACGAGAATATCCATGTGAGATGTGGGGTTGGTGGGGTCAGGCATCGGGAGAATTTGTCAGCGGCTCGACCAGCAAAGTGCTGGGGCCGATCAACGCGATCACTTTGGCTTTGCTGTTTGGCTTCAGGTTCCACGCAGCTTTGGTGTAAGCCTCAGCCATCATGAGACGGCCCTGAAGCATCAGCTCGATCTGCCCGCCACCCGCCTCCGCGGCGGATCGTCGTGTAAACGGTTCCGACGGATCCGATGGCGTTGTTGTAATCGACATTGCCGCCGCCGCTTTGGAGCCGGAGCAAATTGTGAATGAGAAATGCGGTTGTGAGCAGAAAGGCCGCACCAGTAGCGGTGCCAGCGACGATCGCCGCCACCATCGAATGCCCGTGATTGAGCATGATCACGCCAGTCCAGCCGAAGCCGACAAAAAAGGCGGTGACGGTTCGCACCGTGAGCAACCCCATCCCTGTGTCGTGATCGCCATGGCCGGAAAAATCCGCGTCGTGATGGCCGACGCCGGCCATAGTGAGCAGGATCTGGAGCAAAAGAACGGCGAGCGAGAAAAGCCCGATCGCGTAGAAGATTTGCTTCTCAATCAGAAGCGAATTCCACCACTCAGTCATTTGTGAAATGCATCTTCATACTCCGATTCGCACCGTGAAAGATTCGTGGGAGAACTGCAAGCTCGTTTAGCTTGCATGTCTCCCGGATGCCGGAAGAGTTGGCGCAATGTCTTCCAGGGGCGAGCAACTTGCGACGGGGATCGGCGACGCAGTAAGCGCGGGGCGCCTGCTTAAGTCGACGGCGGACAACATCTCAACCCTGCTTGGGGGTGCGCCCTCACCTTTTTATGCAGAAACGGTGGCGGAGCTCATCGCAAAGGAAGAGTGGGATGAACTGAACGACCGGTTTTATAAGACGCTCGCTTTCGGCACGGGCGGATTGCGCGGACGAACGATCGGAAAAATCGTGACCTCGGCGGAGCGTGGCGAAGCCGGCCAGAATGAGCGGCCGCAATTCCCCTGCGTGGGGACGAACGCGATGAATTTTTTTAACGTCAGCAGGGCGACGCAGGGTCTCGTCGCTTATCTGCGCGAATGGCGGACCCAGGAAAAAATCGCGGGAAAGCCCAGGATCGTGATCGCTCACGATTCCCGCCATTTCTCGAAAGAGTTTACGAAGCTCGCCGCGAAAACTGCCGCGGCCAATGGTTGCGATGCCTGCGTCTTCGAAGGTCCGCGGTCGACGCCGGAATTATCTTTTGCCCTCCGCCATCTCCGCGCCAGCGCCGGCGTCGTGATCACGGCCAGCCACAACCCGCCGCACGACAACGGCTACAAAGTGTATTTCAACGACGGCGCGCAAGTGATCGAGCCGCATGCGCGCGGCATCATCGCGAAGGTCAATGGCATTCGCAGCGAGGTCTCTCCCGCCCGGTCTGAAAAGCAGCGCGGCGAAGTGATCGCACTCGGTCCCGAAATCGACGAAGCGTACATGAACCGCCTCGACAGTTCGATCTTGAACAAGGATCTCGTTCGCTCCGCCAAATCGCTCCGCATTGTTTTCACGCCGCTGCACGGCACGGGTGGCATCATCATCAAGCCGATGCTGGAGCGGCTCGGCTTCAATTTCAGCGTGGTCGAAGAACAGGATCGCTTCGACGGGAATTTTCCCACCGTCGATTCCCCGAACCCCGAGAACGCCGCCGCGTTGCGCCTCGGGGTGGAGCTCGCGGAAAAGGAAGGCGCGGATCTGGTCATCGCGACCGATCCGGACTGCGACCGCATGGGCGTCGCCGTCCGGACCGCGAGCGGCGAGATGGAATTGCTCACCGGAAATCAGATCGGTTCGCTCCTCGCTTATTACCGAGCGAAGACGCTTTTCGAGCTGGGCGTGCTCACGAAGGAAAATGCTTCACGCGCTGTCATCATCAAAACCTTCGTGACGACCGACCTGCAAAAAGCGATCGCGGAACATTACGGCCTTCGCTGTGTCGAAACATTGACCGGCTTCAAATACATCGGCGCGAAACTGGGCAAGTACGAGAATGCCCTGCCGCGTGAGGTGCAGCAAAAGTACCGCGATTTACCTGAGGACGAAACGCGCCGGTTGCGGCTGGCGCATTCGTCCTTTTACGTTTTCGGCGGCGAAGAAAGTTATGGCTACAGCGGAGGTGATTTCGTGCGGGACAAGGATGGCAACAGCGCGGCCCTGATGTTTTGTGAAGTGGCCGCTTATGCGAAATCGCGCGCCCTTACGGTGGATGCGCTCCTCGACGAGATTTTCTCCGAGTTCGGCTACTTTCAGGAATACACGGGCTCGCTGACGTTCGAGGGGGCCGAAGGCGCGGAGACGATCAGGCGCCTGCTGGGTTCGTATGTGAGCAAACCGGCGACCGAGATGCTCGGAGCAAAATTGATTCAGGTAAAAAACTTCGAGACGGACACTTATCGCGACATTGAAGGAGACGAAATCCCGAAGGAAAAAATGTTGATCTTCGAATTCGGCGACCACACCCGAATTGCCGTGCGCGCGTCCGGCACCGAGCCTAAGATCAAATATTATCTCTTTGCGCAACGGCGTCCTGACGGCGCGAAATTCACCGCCACGGAGCTCGCGGAAATCAAGCGCGAGGTGAGTGAGCATCTGCGGCGCGTTTGGGATTGGCTGCGGGAAGATGCGTCGGTGCGGGCCGCGGCATAAGCCGCTCGACAACCGAGGCTGGAAGCGGACAGTTTTTTATGGGTCGGGAAATTAATCTGGATGGGGGCGAAATTACGCTGCTGAAAAAGATCGGCCTCTCTGGCACCCAGGTCTACGGCAAGCTCCTGCTTGACCGGACCGAGGGAATGGAAACCGGGGAGTTTCTCGAGACGCTCACGGGTTTGATCGATCAGGGTTATGTCCTCTCGAATAAAGTGAACGTTCGGGTGATCGAAGATGTCGAGAAAGCGTTCTTCCGGGTCAGCCCCAGCTACGCTAAAGATTTGCGGGATGCGGTGAACCCCGCCGCCCGGCGAGAACGGCAACGCGCGAAACGAGAGCGCCGTCGTTGAGATAACAGTGGGCGCATTCACAAAAACGCTGCGGCTCTGGCCGTGGCTGGCGGCGATTGCCAGCGGCTTTCTGGGGGCGGCCTGTTTCGCGCCTTTCGACCAGGCCTGGCTCTGCTGGATCGCATTAACTCCGCTGCTCGCAGCGGTTTGGTTTTCCGGCGCGAATTTGAAACGCCAGTGGCTGCGAGATCTGTTGCTCGGATATGTCGCCGGCCTCGCCTTTTTCTGGACCGTCTTTTTCTGGCTGAGAACCGTCACTGTTCCCGGGTTGATCCTCGTCGGCGCTTACATGGCGATTTACTTCGCGCTCTGGAGTTGGATCTGCGGTTTATTGCGGCCAGCCTTGCGCGCGCCCGCGGTGGCGAACCGCTGGACGCAACCGGCGCCTAACGAGTCACCCTTGAGCCGATCGCCCTGGCTGCGTTCGACGAACAACCTTCGCCTGGCTTTTCTCCTCGCCGCCGTCTGGGTCGCTCTGGAATGGCTGCGCAGTCTGGTTTTTTCCGGCTGGGGTTGGAACAGTTTGGGCAGCGCATTGCACGCCCAGTTGGCCATTATTCAAATCGCGGAATTCACCGGCGTCGCCGGCCTTTCGTTTTTGGTCGCCTTCACTAACGTGATTCTTCTCACCAGCGCGCGCCGGTTTCTCCTCGAGACTCAGGTCCGTCCGATGCGCCCTCACTTCGACTTGACGCTGACGATGGCCGCGATCGTGGGCGTGATGGGTTTCGGCGTTCACTCCCTGCGTGTCGAACGGTCTGAGAAGACCATCAACGTCGCGCTGGTGCAGCCTAACATTCCGCGCGAGCAGAAATTCGGCGCGGAGTTTGCGCAAAGCATCTTCGATCGATTCACGCGCCTGAGCAGCCCCGCGCTGGGCGCCAGCGTCCGGCCCGATCTGCTGGTCTGGCCGGAAAGCTCGATGCCTGGGCCGGTCCTGCAAGACGAACTGAGCCATCGCTTCGTCACAGACTTTTCCACTTCGGCCAGGACCGACTTGCTCCTGGGCACGATCGATCTCACCGAAACTGAGGCCTACAACGCGGCGTTGCTGGTCTCCGAAAGCGGCGAGCGCGTGCAAATCTACCGGAAGGTGCATCTCGTGCCGTTCGGCGAATATGTTCCGGGCCGGCACACCATCCCGCTACTCGCGCGCGTGGTCGGCGATCAGGTGCCGGATGATTTCGCCTTCGGAAAAGAGCACACCGTCTTTCACCTAACGAATGAAAAGGCCGTGGTCGCGCCGCTGATTTGTTTCGAAGACACCATCGGAGATTTGGCCCGGCAGTTTGTCCTCCGTGGGGCGAACCTGCTTGTGAATGTGACAAATGACGGCTGGTTCCTGCGCTCCGCCGGATCCCAACAGCACGTGGCGAATGCCGTTTTTCGCTGCGTGGAAACCCGCCTTCCGATGGTGCGGGCCGCCAATACCGGCGTGACTTGTTTCGTGAATGAGTTCGGGCGCGTCACCCAAATCCTCCTGGACGAGCGCGGGAGTCAGTTCACCGAAGGCGTGCTCACCGGCCAGGTCTCCATTCCAACCACACCTGAGCTCACCTTCTACGTGCGGCATGGCGAACTCTTCGCGCAAAGCTGCGTGGGCCTCGCGTTCCTCACGCTTGCGCTGCTCAGCTTACGACTCGTTAGGCGGAAGCCAGTCCCCGTGCCGGAGCGAGCCGCTTAAATGGCGCTCGCATTTTCATTATTTTATTGGTCATTCACCACGGCGTGACTTAAACGCTATCCTTCTTGAGCAACGAATTCGCCATTTACGTTCGCGGACTGCGGAAGTCGTACGGAAACTTCGAAGCCGTCAAAGGCATCGATTTCGAAGTGCGCCCGGGCGAAGTCTTCGGTTTGCTCGGGCCGAATGGCGCGGGCAAAACGAGCACGGTCGAAATTCTCGAAGGCTTGCGGCCCCGCTCCGCCGGTGAGGTGAAGGTGCTCGACTTCGATCCGGATCGGCAAAAACAGAAACTGAAGGACCGCATCGGCGTTTGCCTGCAAGCCACAAATTTGCCGGACAAGATCACGGTCCACGAAGCACTGAAGCTTTTCGGCGCGTTTTACACCCGCAATGTGGATGGCGACGCGCTGCTCAAGCGTTTGCAGCTTTGGGAAAAAAAAGATGCCGGTTACGCCACGCTTTCGGGCGGGCAAAAGCAGCGGCTCGCGATCGCGCTTGCCCTGATCAATGATCCGCAATTGCTTTTTCTGGATGAGCCGACGAGCGGCCTCGATCCGCAGGTGCGCCTGGAGATACGCGATTTAATCGAGGAGCTCCGAGCCGAAAAGCGCACGATCGTGATGACGACGCATTACATCGAGGAGGCGGAGCGGCTCTGCGATCGCGTCGCGATCATCGACGCCGGCCAGATCATTGCCAGCGGTTCGCCGCGAGAGTTGCAGGCCAGGAGCGCGAACCAGGCCGCGATTGAAATTGCCTTCACCCAGCCGTGGCGCGGCGGCGAACTGCCTGCCTGGCCTCACGCCATTCGAAGCACGTTGAGTGAGGACGGCCGGCAGATCAAGGTCACCTCGGAACATCCCGCGCGGACGCTGGTCGAGATGGTAAAGTGGACGGATGCACAGGGCATCGAGCTCGATGACGTGCGTTTGACCCGCCCGACGCTCGAGGATGTGTTCATCGAACTAACCGGCAAAAAGCTCCGCGAATGATTTCATGAAAGCTTTTCTCGCCCTGGCCCAGATCGACCTGAAGCTCGCGCTCCGCAACCGGTCGGTATTGTTCTTCAACTATTTCTTTCCGCTCATCTTCTTTTTCGTTTTCGGCTTTTTAATGCACGCCGAACAGGGCTCGCGCATCATTCAAGTCGTCACCATGGTCACCGCGATCGGCCTTCTCGGGAATGGCTTGTTCGGGGCCGGCATGCGCGCCGTGCAGGATCGGGAAACCGACGTGTTGCGCCGCTACAAAGTCACGCCAATCACACCCGTTCCCCTTCTCGCCGCCTCCATGGTGACGGGCGTGATCCTTTATCTCCCCGGCCTCATCGTCATTCTCATTCTCGCCAATCGAATGTTCGGCATGGCCGTTCCTTCCAATCTCATCTCCTTGTTTGTTTTTGCGATCATCGCCTGCGTCGCCTTTCGCTCCATCGGCCTGATCATCGCCTCGGTCGTCAATTCGTCCCAGGAAAGCCTCATCCTGATTCAGCCCCTTTACATGGGAATGCTTTTCCTCAGCGGCGCGACCATCCCGCTCAGTGTCTTTCCGGATTGGTTGCAAATCGTGACGCAATTTATTCCCGCGACTTATTTGATGACGGGAGTCGCCGGCATTCTGCAACACGGCGAATCAATTCTCGCCAATTGGCAGTCGGTCGTCGCGCTGGTCGTGACCGCAGTGGTGGGAATGTTCATCGCCACGAAACTTTTCCGTTGGGAAAAAGAGGAGAAGCTGCGCAATTCCGCCAAGCTCTGGGTGCTGGCCGCGCTCGGTCCGTTTTTGCTCCTCGGCCTTTACCAATCCTGGAGCCATCAGGACATGGCGAAAGGCAAAATCCTGGCACGCGACCTCCGGCGCGGAACGAGCTGGCTCATTCAGAACGCGCGCATCTATGTCGGCAACGGGAAAGTGATCGAGTCGGGTTCGGTCCTGATCCGCGGGGGCAAGATCGCGGAGATTTATGAAGGCGCCGCGCCGGATGCGAAAACGCTGAAGGCGGAGCCGATCGAGGCGGCCGGCAAGACAGTTCTGCCCGGGTTGATCGATGTGCATGTGCACCTTGGCGCGACCGGTGGTTTCTACGATGACTGGAGCAAGTTCGACCAAACGAAAGCGGCCGAGCGGGAGCTGGAAGCTTACCTCTTTAGCGGCGTTACCGCCGTGCGCAGCGCGGGCGACGCCGTCGGCCCCATGCTGAAATTGCGCAGCCAGTTTGGCAGCGGCGAAAAACTCGGGACCGAATTATTTCTCTGCGGCCCGCTCTTTACCACGGAAGGCGGGCACGGCACGGAGTACGGGAAATTCCTGCCCGAGGCTTTGCGCGCGGGATTTCTCACCGAGTTCGTGAGGCTTCCGAAATCGGCCGACGAAGCGCGCCAACAGGTGGATGCGCTCGCGGTGCAACATATTGATGCGATCAAAGGCGTGCTGGAAGCGGGCGCGCCCGGGTATCCGTTCAATCGCATGGACGTGAACATTCTGCGCGCGGTGGCCGACGAAGCGCATGCGAAAAACCTGCCCGTGGCCATTCACACCGGAAATAGTCAGGACGTGGCGGACGCCGTGGCGCTCGGCACGAATTCGGTCGAGCACGGATCTTTTGCGGACGAGATCCCGGACGCGACCATGGCCGAGATGAAGACGAAAGGGATCGCGCTCGATCCTACTTTGAGCGTGGTGGAAGGCCTGACGAATTTCGCGCAGGGCAACACGACGTTGCTCAAGCGCTCGCTTGTGCAACAGGTCACCAAGAAGGAATTACTCGACGGTACAGAACACGCCGCCACCAGCGCCGAGATGGCGGGCATGCGCGAAGGTTTGAAGCATTACCCGATGTCGCTCGAAATCGGTGGCAAGAACCTGATGAAGGCCTGGCACGCGGGAGTCTTGCTCGTGACCGGTTCCGACGCGGGAAATTTTCACGTCATGCATGGGCCCACGGTGCAACGCGAGATCGAGCTCTGGGTCGCCGCCGGCATTCCGATCGATGTGGCCCTGCAGGCAGCGACATCTAACGCCGCGAAACTGCTCAGGGCGGACGCCCGGATCGGCACAGTGGAAAAGGGCAAGGAAGCGACGCTGCTGATTGTGGATGGCAATCCGCTTCAGGATGTCAAAGCTCTTTCAGCCATCTCCGCAGTCTTCATGAAAGGCGAGCGCGTGAATCGCGCCGAACTTTTCGAGCAGCGTTAATTCATGAAAGATTCTCCACCGATGCGTTATACGTCTAACAGCTTCTTCCAAATGATTTGCGCTTCTTTTTCCGCACGCATCGCGATTGCCTTCGCCCTGATAATCCTGGGACGTTCCGCCCTCGCTTACGGTCCAATCGGGCACCAGATCATCGGCGCCATCGCCGACGAGAAACTTGCGCACACTCCGGCCGGCGACAAGGTCGCGGCGTTGCTGGACGGAATGACTTTGGAGAAAGTCTCCGTCATTCCGGATGAGATCAGAGGCTGGGACAAAACCGGCGCGGATGACCCGAATATTTTTCACTACACCGCCCACCCCCGGATTGACGCCCAACTGCGAGATTACTGGCACGCCAATCCGCCGACGAAGGACCTGAATTCTCCCACGCCGTCGCATCACTGGTTTCATTACACCGATGTCCCGATCGTCGGGAATGAAAAGTATGGGGATGGAAAAATCGGACGCTCAAAATGGGACATCGTGCACATGATCCCTTATTGCATCGCCGTTCTCAAAGGCGAAGTGCCGGAAGATAACGCCCGCAAAATCACGAAGCCGATGGCGGTTATTCTGCTGGCCCATTTCGTGGGCGATATCCATCAGCCGCTGCATGTGGGCGCGGAGTTTTTCGACAAGGAAGGCCACGCCGCGAATCCGAATAAGACCGCCGGCAGCCTCGAGGACCAGGGCGGGAACACGTTGCAGTTGAATCTCGCCAGCGGCGGGACCGAAGCGACGCGCCACGCAAAATTTCATTATTTTTGGGACAGCGAGACCGTGGCGGCAAATCTGCCGGCGCTGCCGGAAACGATGCCGAAGGAAGAACGGCGCACCAAAACCGACGCCGCAAAAACGGAGCTGGTCCACCAGCTTGTGACAGTGGAGCCCAAAAACTGGCGCCTTGCTTCGGGCATCGCTCTGAAGGATTACGCTGAAACCTGGGCGAACGAGATCCTGCCCATCGCGCGCGAAGCGCACGAACGTCTCCAGTTTAAAGACATGGCCGCAAAACAAATGGAGGACGGCTCGATCGTGGCCGCTGGGTTCGCCGAAGAAAAAAAATCGGCCGACGGCGTTTCATATTACGACTGGTCTGGGCACGTCGTCCGGGACGAATTGCACAGGGCCGGCTGGCGGCTCGCCGATCTCCTCGAACAGGCGCTGCGCTAAGCAAAACGGCGATCCGACTTTCGCCGGATCGCCGTGATAAAATCGCGTTGTTAAGCTGTTAGGCTTTCGCGTCCTTCTTCTCGTGCATCTTGCTGCACTCGGCTTTCAAGGTCGCGAGTTGCTCTTTCGTTAGAATGCCTCCGGCCGATTTCATGAATTCGTTCATGCTCTCCTTCGTGCAACCGGTCTTGTTACACTTGGTCGCGAGCGCATCCATTTTGGTCTTCTGCTCCGCGGAAAGATTGAGTTTCGCGTAGGTCTGCGAGCAATCCATCTTCGTCTCATTACTCGCCTGCCTGGCG
>JBEEHO010000281.1:0-7101 GCA_041167425.1 Verrucomicrobiota bacterium
AGGGCCGGAACATGGATCAGGTCGAGGACGACCGCGCCGCGGTTGATAACCGCGAGGTCGATTCGGGCGATGATCCGGAGGACAACATCGTAAAAAGGCGCATCAAGCGGCTCTTCCGGAAAACGAAGGAAGAGGCCCGCGGTGTCTTCGTGCGGACACGCCGTTCCTTTGTAGATTTTGTTAATCGCTGGTAACCGGCAAGGAGCTAACCTGAGCGCTATGAATGCGGACATGGAAATCTGGCCGTCGCTTCCTTTCTCCGAATGGAAAGAGACCTGCACCACGCTCCACATGTGGACGCAGATTGCAGGAAAGATCCGTCTGGCGCTGACGCCGTGGACCAATCATTCCTGGCACGTGACCCTTTATCTCACCGCCCGCGGCCTGAGCACTTCGCCCATTCCTTTCGGCGCGCGCGTTTTTCAAATCGACTTTGATTTCATCGATCATCAGCTGCGACTTCAAACCAGCGACGGCCGCGAAAAAATTATTCGGTTGGCGCCGAAATCCGTCGCCACGTTTTACGGCGAAATGATGAGCGCGTTACGCGAACTGGATTTGGCGGTCGAGATCAATACGACACCGAACGAAGTAGATCCCGCGATTCCATTTGAAGAGGACGAAAAAAATTCGGCCTACGATCCAGAATACGCGAACCGGTTCTGGCGCGTCCTTTTGCAGAGCGACCGGGTGTTCAAAGAATTTCGCGCCGACTTTTGCGGCAAGTGCAGCCCGGTTCATTTTTTCTGGGGCAGCTTCGATCTCGCCGTGACTCGATTCTCCGGGCGTCGCGCTCCCAAACATCCCGGCGGCGTCCCGCATCTGCCCGACACCGTCACCCGCGAGGCCTACTCGCATGAGGTGAGCAGCCTCGGTTTCTGGCCCGGCAACAAGATGATGCCCGAGCCAGTTTTTTATTCCTACGCCTACCCGCAGCCTGAAGGATTTCCCGATGCGAAGGTGCAGCCGGCGGCCGCAACCTTTAATGCGCAGCTGAAGGAATTCGTCCTCCCCTATGAAGCGGTCCGCCAGTCTGCGGCGCCCGATCGAACGCTCCTCGAGTTTGCCCGCAGCACCTACGACGCGGCTTCATCCCTGGGAAACTGGGATAGGGCCGCGCTGGTCGAGGTCAAACCCGACTTGCATTTGCCGCGCCCACATCGGTAAGTTTTGCGCGATGCTTTCCATCAATGAAGCGGCGGAGCGCGGCGCCTGGCGCGCCGTTCCGGAAGGTTGGCGGCAATTGTATGGCGACTTCGATCGGCTCGGGGTGAGTCTCGAATGGCATGATTTCCAAACCGTGCGTCCGCTGGATTGGGGGCTGAGCTTTCATCCGCGCAGCGTCGAATTTTGCCTGAACGTGGAAGGGCGCGGTGCGGTCGGCGCCCGTTCGCAAGCTGATTACATTCCGGGCAGCGCCGGTTACTACGCGCTCACGGATCAGCCCCTCCAAGCATCGCGCCAGGGCGGGGACCATCATCAATTCGTTACCTTGGAATTTTCGCGCGAGCATTTGCAGAAGCAGCTGGCCGATTGCGAAGCGGACCTCGATCCCCAATTGCGCGCCGCGGTTTTCCCGGCGAAAGAGCGATCGATTGTTTCCACCGCCCGCCCGATGTCAGCGGAGCAGCACAGCGTGGTTTCCACGCTGCTTCAGCCGCCCGTCTCCCGATCGGCCCAAAGTTTGTGGTATCAGAGCAAGGCGCTCGAGTTGATGGCGCATTTTCTTTTCGCGCCGAAAGATCCCGAATTGTTTTGCATGCGGCAGAAGCGAGTGGCGCGCGATCGCGTGGCCCGAACGAAAGAATTGCTCGCGCGCAATCTCGCGCAGCCGCCGACGCTGGAAATGCTCGGGAAGGAAGTTGGCTGCAGCCCGTTTTATTTGAGCCGGAGTTTCTCGCGCGAAGTCGGCCTGACCATTCCGCAATACTTGCGCAAGCTCCGCATGGAACGCGCGGCCGAGCTTTTGCGCATGGGACATCACAACGTGACCGAAGCTGCGACCGAAGTCGGTTACGCCAGCCTGAGCCATTTCAGCAAAGCCTTTTGCGAAACCATTGGTTGTTGTCCCGTGCTCTACCCGATGGCGAAGAACGTCATCGAGCGGTGATGCGAAATGTAGAGGCGCTGGTGCCAAGCGCCTGACCGAAACAACCGGCGCTTGGCACGAGCGCCTCTACCTTCGCGGTCCGGCGCCCGCCAACTTCCCTGATGACGCCGGGAAATCTTTCGGCCAACATGGCAATTCGACCCGCATGAAAATCACCCGCGCCCTCATCTCCGTTTCGAATAAAAAAGGAGTGGCTGAGTTTGCGCGCGCCCTTGAAAAGCAAGGCATCGACATCATCTCCACCGGCGGGACGGCCGAGTTACTGCGCAAGGAAGGTGTGCCGGTCCGCGACATTTCGAGCTTCACCGATTTTCCCGAAGTGCTCGAAGGCCGCGTGAAAACACTGCACCCGCGGGTCCACGGCGGGTTGCTCTACAAGCGCGGCAACCCATTGCATGAAGCAGAGGCGAAAGAATGCGGGTTCCAGCCGATCGATCTCGTGGTCGTGAATCTTTATCCGTTTGAAGCGACCATCGCCCGGCCCGGCGTGACCCTCGCCGAAGCCATCGAGCAAATCGATATCGGCGGGCCGTCCATGATTCGCAGTGCCGCGAAGAACTACGAGTCCGTCACGGTGGTGGTGGATCCGGGCGATTACGACACAGTCCTGGAAACGATGCGCGATCACGCCGGCGAAACGACTTTGAGATTACGCGAGCGTCTCGCCATTAAAGCGTTCATCAAGACATCGGCTTACGATCGCGCGATCGGAACGTTTCTGAATCAGGAGCAGTCCACGGATGCATCGTTCTCGCTTTCACTCCCGCTCGTGACGCGTCTGCGTTACGGCGAAAACCCGCACCAAACGGCCGCGCTCTACGGCGATTTCGACCAGCACTTCGAGAAGCTGCACGGGAAGGAACTTTCTTTTAACAACATTCTCGATATCAGCGCGGCGGCGAACCTGATCTCCGAGTTTTCCGAGCCGACGGTCGCGATCCTGAAACACACCAACCCGTGCGGCGTCGGCAGCGATGACGATTTGCGGGAAGCCTGGGAAAAGGCCTTTGCCACCGACAAACAGGCGCCCTTCGGCGGGGTGATCGTTTGCAATCGCGCCGTCAACGAATCGCTCGCGAAAGCGATCGGTGAAATTTTCAGTGAAGTAATCATCGCGCCTGAATTTGAAGCCGAGGCGCGGACATTATTTCAAAAGAAAAAAAATCTGCGTCTGATTCGCGCGCTCACCGTGCGGGCTCCAGAGAAACAGCCGCCAGACATCCGTTCCGTTACCGGCGGGCTGCTGGTTCAAGACAAGGATTCCGGCGAGCTCGTCGATCTCGCGACCAAGGTGGTGACGGCGCGCAAGCCGACGGAAGAGGAAATGGCCGCGATGATCTTTGGCTGGCGGGTGGTGAAGAACGTGAAGTCGAACGCCATCGTTTACGCCGCCGCGGATCGGACTTTGGGAATCGGCGCCGGGCAGATGTCGCGCGTGGACGCGTCCCGCATTGCGGTTTGGAAAGCGATGGAAGCCGCGTTGTCGCTCAAGGGGAGCGCGGTCGCCAGCGATGCTTTTTTTCCATTTCCAGACGGACTCCTCGCCGCGGCCGATGCCGGTGCGACGTGCGCCATTCAACCCGGCGGATCAATCCGCGACGATGAAGTCATTGCCGCCGCGGACGATCGCGATATGGCGATGATTTTCACCGGAGTCCGGCACTTCCGGCATTGAAACCGCACTCCGCGGAGTGAGCGAAATGGATCTGATCATTCGCGAGGCGAATGCGGAGAATGATTGGCTCACGGGAATCTGGCCGATTTTCCGGGAAGTCGCGCGCGCGGGTGAGACCTACGCCTTCGCGCCGGACATCGACGAGGCGAGCGCGCGGCAACAGTGGCTGTTACCCGCGCCGGCGAAAGTTTTCGTGGCGATCAACAAATCGGATGGTGCCATTGCCGGCACATCGCTGGTGAAGGCGAATCAACCGGAGCTCGGCGCGCATGTGGCCAACGCCGCATTCATGGTCGCTCCCGCCGCGGGTGGCCACGGTGTGGGCCGCGCTCTGGCCGAGCACGCCATCGATTGGGCGCGCCAGGCGAACTTTTCCGCCATGCAATTCAATTTTGTTGTGAGCACGAACGCGCGCGCCATCGCGTTGTGGAAAAATCTTGGCTTCTTGATCGTCGGTACGCTCCCTCAAGCCTTTCAACATCGAGGGCTCGTCCGGAAAGTGGATGCATTCGTGATGCACCGCTTTCTCTAATGGAGGCGACCTGCCCTCAGGCCGTTTGCGCTCTGAAATGACGCCGCGGTTGCCCCACTAGCCCGCGGTTCTTCGCGCTCCGCGCAGCATCGAGCCCTGCACGACCACGCCGATGCTGACGAGCACGGCGAACAGGATCACCGCGCCGCTTTGAGGCAACACGATCCCATTCCCGATGAGATGCGCGCCTTCCACCGACGAAAGGAGAATCAGCACCCAATCGAAAAGGGCCAGCAGCAGAAGCGCGCCCAGAATTCCGCCAATGACGAAAGTGATTCCACGATAATGCGAGTAGTCGACGAAGAACGCCGCCAGCAAGGCCGACGCGAGCCGGCCTCCCGCGACAAATCCGGCCACGGCAATCGCAAATTTCTGCAACAGGATCGCGAGGAGGGCGCCGAGAACGCCGAGCCCGAGCGCGCAGAGCAGCGTGATCCAGACCGGCGGGTCGCGCATAAAATACGCGGCGATCTCGATGCCCACGGCAAATCCCAGCGCCGCGACAAAGAGCCAGAAAAGTTTGCGTCCGAACAAGAGGATCGCCGCGCCGACGATCACGCCAATAATCGGAACCGAGAAATTCGCCGGCAGAGTCATCGAGTTATTATTTCACGCACACGCGTGTCATCCCTGAGGCTGGCGGGGCGCCGGGGGATCTCACACCTGCAATGATCGCCTCCTCTGGCGAGCGTGCCGTATTTGCAGTGGAGAGGTCCCTCGCCATCTGCGCGGCTCGGGATGACGCGCGTGTTATTTGTTCTTCATCATTTCATCGCGCTTCGCCTTGAATTCCGTCCCCGGTTTCCACTCCGGATATTTATCGCCGTTCGCGACCTGATAACCGACCTCGAACAATAAAACGGCGTCGTCAGCGGCGCCCGAAAGATCCCAGGCCGGGTCGACCTCGTCGGAAGGTTGATGATAATGTTTCGCGACATATTCATTCCTCTTTTCCATTCCAAATCCGGCCGGCTTTCCGATCACGTCCTTGCCGGTTCCCGGATAGAGTGAGGGAACTCCGAGCTTGGAAAATTCGAAATGATCGGCGCGATAAAAGCTGCCTTTTTCCGGCTGGCTATTCGGTTTCAGCACGCGCCCGTGGCGCGCGGCCGCTTCGCCGAGCATGTCGTCCAGCGTGGAATTTCCATCGCTCGTATCTTCGATGTCGCTCGTTTTGCCCCAGGCGCTCGCACCATCGATGTTGATATCGGCCAGTGTTTTCTCGAGCGGATAAAGCGGATTGTTCGCATAGAATTTCGCGCCGAGCAGGCCGGCTTCCTCAGCCGTGGGCGCCATGACCAGGATCGAGCGTTTGGTCGGCGCCGGCAATTTCATGTGGGCCTTCGCGATCTCGAGAATCGTGGCGACGCCTGATGCGTTATCGAGCGCCCCATTAAAAATCTGGTCGCCCTTCAGTTCCGTATGCCGGCCGAGATGGTCCCAGTGCGCGGTGTAGAGGACCCATTCGTCCTTCAACTTCGGGTCGCTGCCGTCGATCTTTCCTACAACGTTGCGCGACTTGAACGACCGCACCGTTTGCTTGAGATCGAAGTTCGCTTTCGCTCCGATCGCGACCGGGCGAAATTCCTTTGTCATCGCCGCTTTTTTCAACGCGTCGAAATCCTGACCGCTGTCCGCGAGCAATTTCTTTGCGACATCGAGCGTGATCCACGAACGCACCGGCACGGCGTCCATGTTTTTATTTGCGGCGTCTATCTCGAAATTTTCCTTCGCCCAGCTCGTCATCACCACGGAATAGGGATAAGCCGCCGGCTCGGTTTCATGAATGATCACCGCCGCGGCGGCGCCTTTTTGCGCGGCGATTTCGTATTTGTAGGTCCAGCGGCCGTAATAAGTCATGGCGCGTCCCTTGAACATTTTCGGATCGAGCTTCGTCGGATCCGCCGGATCGGGAATCGGCGGATCGTTGATCAGCATCAGGATCGTTTTTCCCTTCACATCGACGTCTTTGTAATCGTCCCAGCCGTATTCCGGCGCGACGATGCCGTAACCGACAAATACGACATCGGTGTTTTCTGCTTTCACTTCCGGTAGCAGCCGCGCGGAGGAAGCGACGTAATCATCTGGAAATTTCAGCGTGGTCGTTTTGTCCCCGACGGTAAACGAAGCGCTCGCGGTCGTGGTAATTCCAGCCAGTGGAACATCCTGCGTGTAAGTGCCATTCGGGTTTCCCGGCTTCAATCCCAGGGCCTTGAATTGTTCGCTGATGTATTTGACCGAAAGCTCTTCGCCCTTTGAGCCCGGCGCTCGGCCTTCGAATTCATCGGAGGCGAGCACCTTGATATGTTTGAGCAGATCGGCGGCGCTAATGGCGTCGCTGGCCGCCTTCGGTGGAAGTGCTGGAGGATCGGCGGCAAGTGAACCCACGCCCAGGAGCCAGACGGTGAAAAAGCTTAATGGAAGTTTCATATTTTTTTCTGGTTGTCGTCCGGAGGGGAGCGCAACGCGGTGGAGAGGGCTGTGATGGTTTTGCGTTTCCTGGTCATGGGAGTTCGCGGTGTCATTCTGAGCGGAATTTCGCTGCGCGAAACGCAGTCGAAGATTCTGTGACAACGCGGGCAAGTCCACAAAGGAGAAGGATCGCCAGGAGTCGTTCCATAAAAGAGAAGCGGAACCGACAACATGTTGGAGAAGACGAAACCGGTAAAGTGGAATCCGGCTGGAGCCGCTTCGCTAAGCGAAGCCCCTGTGCCATTTTGCGAAAATTGTCGCGGCATGCGATTGAGGGCGGAACACGATGCATCCGTTCTTCGAGAAATTTCT
>JBEEHO010000282.1:0-5746 GCA_041167425.1 Verrucomicrobiota bacterium
CGCCACGGCCACGATCTTGCCTTCGTTGATTCCGAAGTCTCGCTCGCTCCGCACGAGCAAATCGAAATCACTCATGACACGAGCGTCACAGCCGCGTTCCCCACACGCGCAATCGGCTTACGCCGCCGTCGGGATAGATATTCAACCGGATGTGAGTGCACTCATCGACGCCCGAAAGTTCGCGCTCGAAGAAATGCCGTGTGTCAGCTTGTAATTTCGTTTTGGAAAGGATCTCGCTCCAGCGCGCGCCGCCGCCCACAAGCTCATCGGTCGCAGCACCCGGTGCGGCGCATCCTTCGATCGAGCACATGTCAGGGTAGTTTCCCTTGAAGTGGTTGGTGTCGACTTCGATTTTCCGGATCGCGCCCGGCAACCCAAGCTTCAGGATGATCCAATCATAGCCCGGGCCGCGCCGGCGTTTCGTCTCCCACCCATCCCCCATGTTTTCCGAACGACCCGGCATGATCAGGTTGTTCATCGAACTGAAAAACATATCGCTGCAAGCCAGCGGCACTCCTCCATTTTCCACTGCGGCCAGATCGACAAGCTCGCCAGGTTTCAGCTTGCTCCAGTCGGGGACCACAACGCCGTAAATGCGCAGACGCGCCACACCGCCGTCCGGGATAATATTCAGCCGCACATGGGTCCAGGCCTGTTCGCTCGCAACCGCAAACAGATTTTGTGATCCCGGGTGTAAGGAAGATTGCGAAAGGATCGGCGTCCAGGAAAGCCCTTCGACTGCGCCGATATCACCCGGGAAACCATTCGTTAGGCCAAGCGCGTCGAGCGACGCGAAGGGAGGATGATTGCCCAGGAAGTGGTTCGTATCGATGTCGACCTGCCTGATGATGCCGGGCAGTCCCAATTGCACGACACACCAATCGTGCCCGGGCGTCCGCCGGCGGCGGGTCTCCCACCCATCCATCCATTTGCCGCGGTCGGTGTACTTATCCGCAATGAAAACTCCGCGGCCCGGCTTCAGGAGATTCTCCTTCTCCGCGAAGAACTCATCGTTCGCGAGAAGGGCGACACCGCCGACGCGCGCAGCTGCCAGATCAACGAGACCTGCTGGCGGCGTGACTGCTGGATCAGCCGCGCTCATCTAACTGCCGCGATAGGTGCTGTAAGCCCATGGAGAAACGAGCAACGGAACGTGATATTTCGCTGAGGGATCGGAGATGATGAAACGAACCGGCACACGGTCGAGAAAGCGGCGTTCGCCGAAATAATCGCCGACATAAAACACCAGCTCGAAATTGCCGGCGGTCAGTTCATCTCCGGCGAGTAACGCGCTCTCCGTTCGTCCGTCCGCATTTGTCTCCATCGTTTTGAGCAACGTCGATTGATCGAGCGACCAAAGCTCAATCTTCATTCCGGCGGCGGGAATCCCACGCATCGTGTCGAGCACATGTGTGGTGAGTTGGCTCATCTGGGTAGCGCACGCGTCTCTCGTGCTGGTTTCGGTGTCTCAGCGAAGTCGGCTTTGCCGGCAGGCGCAGGCTGAGCCGAACGTGGACGCCCCAGGGAAGTTCGTCGGCGCGAGGGCGCACCGACCAGCACGCGAGGCGCGTGCGCTCCCCAACAGTTGTTATCGCCATTGCAATTCATTGAACGAGGTCGCGTAAACGGAGGTCGGCGATTTTCGAAATTTCATCCAAAGCAATTTGCATTTCCTGCTCGCGCGAATTCCGAAGACGAATGGGAAACGCGCGGGCGATTGCCTCCTTCTTATTCAAGCGCGCGCAAATTACGAAGGGAAATCCAAAGCGCTCACGATATTGGCGGTTGTATTCGCGCAGCTGTTTCACTTCCTCAGGCGACGCGCGATCGAGTCCGGCACTGGCCTGTTCCGCTTGCGAGGCCGCGGTGAGCTCGCTCTCGCCGATCAAATCCGGGTGCGCGCGAATGAGAGCCAATTTCTCGTCCTCCTTTGCTTTCGCGACCGTGGCGCAGAGCGCTCCGTGCAATTCCTCGTGCGAATGGAATGGACGTTGCGATTCAGTGCGCGCGGCGACCCAGGGCGAATGCTCGAAAACCGGCCCGATCAGGCGCGTAAATTCTTCGCGCTCGAGCGCATTCAACTCCCCGAGCTTTGGCATCGCGTAATCGGAGTAAATGAATTAACGGTAGGACGCAATGGCGAAACTGATCGGGCATCGTTACGGCAAGGCGCGCGTCCGCGTGATGAAGATCATCCGCGAAGCCGACCGGCACAGTCTCAAAGATCTGGACATCGCCGTCTTGCTCCGCGGCGATTTCGCGTCGTCCTACACTTCCGGTGATAACACCAGGGTCGTGGCGACGGATACGATCAAGAATACCGTCAACGTTCTGACCAAGCAGCACCTCGGCGAAGAGACCGAACGGTTTGCCGCCCTGCTCGGCGAACATTTTCTGCAGCGTTACCCACAGGTGGAAAAGGCGGAGATCGAAATAACCGAGCGGGATTGGAAACGGATGCAAGTCGACGCTGAACCGCATCCCCACTCTTTTGAAGCTGGCAGCGAGGCGAGAAAGTTCACGCGCGTCACGTGCACTCGCGGCGCGCGCACGATTGAGTCCGGCATTCGCGATCTGCTTATTTTGAAATCGACCGGCTCGGGCTTTGAGAATTATCCAAAGGACGAATTCACCACTCTTCCCGAAACGGCTGATCGCATTCTCGCGACAGCCCTGAGTGCGACCTGGACTTTCACGGATCAACCGGACGACTACGCTCGGGCGAATGGAGCGATCCTCGAGGCGATGCGGAAAATTTTTGCGAGCAACTACAGTCCGTCCGCGCAGACCACTTTGTTCCAGATGGGCGAGGCCGCCCTCAAGGTTTGTCCGGAAATCTCCCAGCTTGATCTCGCGATGCCGAACAAACATTGCCTGCTGATTAATCTGACTCCATTCGGACTCGAAAATAAGAATGAGGTTTTTGTTCCGACGGACGAACCCCACGGTTTGATCGAGGCCACCGTAGCGCGCGATGACTGATGCGCTCCTTGATGAATTAGTCGCGGCGCGTCAGGCCCGCGCCACTTGCGCGCTGGTAACGGTTGCCGCGACCTCCGGTTCGGTTCCGCGCGCCGCCGGATCGAAAATGCTTGTCTACGGAACCGGCAAAACAAAAGGAACGATAGGTGGCGGAAAGTTTGAAGCACTCGTGGCGGAAGAGGCGCTCGGCGCTCTGCGCGAAAAAAAACCTGTGCTAAAAACCTATCCGCTTCGCGAAGGGGACGCTGATTCCTTCGGCGCGATCTGCGGCGGTGAAGTCACGGTCTTGATCGAGCCGCAGGGAGTGAGCGAAGCGGTCTACCTGGTCGGCGCCGGTCATTGCTCGCGCGCGATTGCCAG
Source organism: Verrucomicrobiota bacterium (assembly GCA_041167425.1). Classification (GTDB taxonomy): domain Bacteria; phylum Verrucomicrobiota; class Verrucomicrobiia; order Chthoniobacterales; family UBA10450; genus AV80. The sequence goes on from JBEEHO010000282.1 coordinate 3,343, forward strand.
GCTGGCGGCCGAATGCGGTCTGTTCGTGAGCGTGATCGATGATCGAGCCGAGTTGCTGGCCGAGCTGCCGGCTGTCGTCGCGCGTATTTCAGACGTGACGCCGGCTGACTTCATTGCCTCGCATCAATGGCAGAGCGATGAAGCGCTGGTCATGGTGAGTCGAAATCACGAAATCGATCTCGAAGCTTTGGCCGCGGCCGTCGCGCAAACGGGCGCCGGCTACGTGGGCATGATTGGCAGCAGGCGAAAAGTCGCGCGCGTCTTCGATCAACTTAAGGAACGCGGCGTGCCCGAAGAAAAGCTCGCCCAAATATACGCGCCGCTTGGTTTAGACATCGGCGCGGACTCTCCGGCAGAGATCGCGGTCAGCGTCATGGCGGAGATTCTTGCCGTCCTTCGCGGACGCATGGCAAAACATCTGCGGTCAGATCACCGATGAGTCTGTTCGGCCCGATTGCGCGTCCACTTTTAAACGAGGAGACGACGCCAGTCATCCGGCGTGCGCTTCAACGCGCGCGCATGGTCGGCAATTTCGCGTCCGTCCAAATGCTGGTGCAACTGGTCGGCTTTGCCAGCGGCATTCTGCTCGTGCGGCGCCTCGCCCAAAACGAATACGCCTACTTCACCATCGCCAATACGATGCAGGGCACGATCAACGTCCTCGCCGATATGGGCATCAGCATCGGGCTCATCTCCATCGGTGGCCGGGTCTGGCAGGACCGCTTTCGCTTCGGACAACTCATCAAGACGGCCAACAATTTCCGCCGCCGGCTCGGGGCGGCGGCGATCGTGGTCGTCGCGCCGATTCTTTACTGGATGCTGGCGCGAAACGGCGCGCCCACCTTTTACGCAGCGATCCTGATCGGCGCGATTCTCCTCGGCCTGTTCGCTCAGTTTTCTCTCGGTGTCCTGGGTGTGGTGCCGCGATTGCGCTCGGATGTTTCGCAGATCCAGAGAATCGATCTCACCGGCGCCATCGCGCGGCTGATTGTCCTGGTGGCGTGCGCGTTCCTGTTTCTCAATGCGGGCGTCGCCGTTTTTATCGGCTCGATGGCGCTCCTGCTTCAATATGGGCTGCTCCGCCGATATGCGGCGGGAGTGATCGACCTGAACGCGCCGGAGAACGCGGAGGATCGCTCTGCCATGATCGGGTTCATCAAGAGCCAGGCGGCAAACGCCGTCTTTTTTTGTCTGCAAGGGCAGATCACGATTTTTCTCATCAGCTTTTTTGGCCGCAGCGCGACGTCGGTAGCCGAGGTCGGCGCGTTGGGGCGGCTGGCGATGATATTCACGGTCATGGGCCAGTTGCTCATGAACATCTTCGCTCCCGCCTTCGCGCGGTGCCAGAGTGCAAGAAAATTGCGGTGGCAATATTTTATTATCGTCGGCGGCGTCGCCGGTTTCTGTGCGGTCGTGATCGCCGCCGCGGCTTTTTTTCCCAACCAGTTTCTCTTCGTCCTGGGAAACAAGTATTCGCATCTGCAGCGCGAGCTTCTCCTCATGGTCGCGGGCACGGTTTTGAATATGCTGATCGGCACGCTCTGGGTGCTGAATGCGTCGAAGGCGTGGATCGCGGGATCATGGCTCTACATCCCACTCACGCTCGCCACGCAAATAGCGTTGATCCCCTCCACCGATTTCTCGAGCGTGCGCCAGGTTCTGATCTTCAACCTGATCTCGAGTCTGCCGAATCTGCTGCTGAACATGGTCTTGAGCTATCGCGGGTTTCGGACCTTTCAGCCGGAGAAGTGACGGCGGTCATTTTGCTAATGGCCCTTTATTTGCGGCCAACGCCCGGGTCTGCCATCGTGCTTCATGCATAGGGATAAGCCGCCCGGGCTTTTCGATTTTGCCGATCAGCCCATTCGTCATCTCGTCGGCTTCTGGCTCACCACCGGATTCATCCTGAGCATCCTGGTTCACATCGGGATGTTAGTTTGGCGCTCGGATGTCAAAGCTTCACCGCGCGTCGATGACGGTCTCGATGCTGTGGAGAAGGCCGCCGTTGACCAGCGTCCTCCCTCAGCGTCAGCGACGCCCGCGCCCTCGGTGGCAGTGCACTATTGACGGTTGGCGGGCCGCCGTCACCAAGTCACGCGCACGCTACGCCTTCTTCTTTTTTGCTTCGGCGGCCGCCGCAAGATTGGCATCGACCTCAGCGGCTTCGAGCGGGTGGATGTTGTGATAGTAGGTGTTCGATTTGGCCAGCTCGTCCTTGCGCATGAGCAAAGCGTCGAACCGTTCCCGGCGGCTGAGCTCAAACACCTTGTCCATCTTGATCGCTTCAAAAGGACACACCTCGACGCAGATCTGGCAACTCATGCAGACCGAAATATCGATATCGAAGACGCGCGGGTAAAATTGCGGCTTGCCCATGTAGTCGGGCTTCTTGTCCTCGCTCTTC
>JBEEHO010000283.1:0-4421 GCA_041167425.1 Verrucomicrobiota bacterium
CACACGACCCACAATCAAAAGGAAATCTCTATGAAAGGCGTTGAAACAAAAAAGGAATTATCACCAGGACAACGTGAAGAACTACTCCGAGCCTTGAAAGCCCGTTTCGAGAAAAACATGAAACGCCATAAAGGTCTTGCATGGGCTAAAGTAAGAGCAAAGCTGGAAGCTAATACCGTAAAGCTGCGGTCACTCAGTGAAATGGAACGAACTGGCGGTGAACCGGACGTTGTTAGTCATGATAAAAAGACGGGCGAATACCTCTTTTTTGATTGTTCCGCGGAAACTCCCAACGGCCGCACAAGTCTTTGCTACGACCGCGAAGCGCTGGACTCCAGAAAGGAACATAAGCCGCAAAATAGCGCGATGGATATGGCAGCGGCCATGGGCATTGAGCTCTTAACGGAAGAACAATATCAGGAGCTGCAAAAACTTGGCGAGTTCGATACGAAGAGATCGAGCTGGGTGAAAACGCCTTCCGATATTAGAAAACTCGGCGGCGCGCTCTATTATGAACGTCGCTACGGCCGCGTCTTCGTGGGTCACAACGGCGCGCAGTCTTACTATAGCGGCAGGGGGTTTCGTGGCTCGCTCAGGGTCTAAATGATGAATTGGAATTTTCAGCCGGGTCAGCCAGATTGACGGCTACCCTTTGTTTGTGACGCATCCTCTTCCCATGATTGCCCTCGCCTATGCCAGTTCCATCACGAAAGCGACGGAGCCACCCTTACCACCGCCACGTCTAATTTTCGTTAGGCATTCGCACCTATGACTAGTCCACGATTTATTTTTCTAGCATCGATACTGCTGCTCTTGCAGGCCAGTTCTCTTCGAGCCACGTCGAACCACGAATATGGGCCGATTGAGTATGTCACCGTTACTAGCGGCCTCTCTCCAGACGGAAAGTTTGCCATCACTGCACACGGCGGCGGCGAGCTGGGCTACGACAATTTTCACCTGTATCTCACCGATGCGGTTACCGGTAAAAAGATTGGTCCACTCGAGGAGGTCAAGGACACGCTGGACACCGGGGCCGACGCTTTTGCCGCCCAGTGGTCGCAGGATTCACAGCAGGTGACCATCGTTTATAGAGTGGATCGCCACGCGCCGCTCAAAGCTGTGTCGTATCGCATCATCACCGGTCGACGAGCGCACCGCATCGAAGGTCCGTTTGACGTCAAGAGCGCAACCTGAGCGCCTACTGGCAGAGTCACGCTTCCAAGGCACCGCCTAACCCAAAAATTTTCGGCACGCCACTGAAACCAAAAACTCAAAACTAAGACTAAAACATGAGAATGCTTCCACTATTCGTTGGTTCAACAGCCCTCTTACTTGCGGTCATGCCTATTGCAGCCAGTTATGGCCAGGATCCCAACTCGAAACGACCGGGCACAGAAGAAGGCGCCGTGGTTGAACAAGCCAACACAGAACTCGATGGAGTCTATAAACGCCTGATGAGCAAACTGGATACGGACGGGCAAAAAGCTTTGAAAGATGCTGAGCGCTCATGGATCAAGTGGCGCGACGATGAAGCTCTTCTTATCGCGCGCGCAGGCGGCGCTATCGGTGGCAGCAGTTTGCGCGTGGATTTTTTGACCGCCCAGGCCAGGTTAATTCGCCAGCGAACGGAAGTCTTGGACGGATACTTAAAACAGTCTGCTGGCAACTAAGGCCTAGGTTTCGCGAGCAGGTGGCTGGTATGAGCCTGGGAACGCGAGTAGCTAAAGTAGAAGGAGAAAACGGGAACTGGTACGCAGTAGAAGCGAGCTGACGGCTCTTGTTCTTCTGTAGCGGCGGCCTCTGGCCGTCGAGCTTTTGAGTTCGCGGTGATATACCGGTGGTGGAAGAATCTTAAGAGGGACCGACGGGACAAAAGAGAGAATTCGACGGCCGGAGGCCGCCGCTACAGAAGAACCTAAAGACCTTCGACTCCGAAGGCCTTCGGAGCTACGGGGGGTTGCAGGCAAACTAGAACCGCAGGTGCTTCACGGTCTGGCCGTGGTTGATCAGCTCGGTAAGGGAATCGATCCCGATCCGCAAATGCACATCCATGAATTTCGAGGTTACGATGTCGTCGCTCACGGCGGTCTTGACGCCTTCGGGCACCATCGGTTGATCGGAGACCAGCAACAAGGCGCCGGTGGGAATCTCGTTATGAAAGCCAGTAATGAAGATGGTGGCGGTTTCCATGTCGATGCCCATGCAGCGGATGCGGGCGAGATATTTCTTAAACACTTCGTCATGCTCCCAGACGCGGCGGTTGGTGGTGTAGACGGTGCCAGTCCAGTAATCGAGGTCGTGATTGCGGATGGTGGTTGAGATTGCCTTTTGCAATGAGAACGCCGGAAGCGCCGGCACCTCCGGCGGGAAGTAATCGGTCGATGTCCCCTCGCCCCGAATGGCGGCGATGGGCAGGATGAGGTCGCCGAGTTTATTCTTGCGCTTCAAGCCGCCGCATTTGCCGAGAAAGAGCACGGCTTTCGGGCGAACGGCGCTGAGCAGGTCCATGACGGTGGCCGCGCTCGCGCTGCCCATGCCGAAGTTCAGGATGGTGATGCCCGCGGCGGTGGCGTTCGCCATGGGCCGGTCGCGGCCGCGCACTTCCACGCCGTGCCATTCCGCGAAGAGATTCACGTACTGGGTGAAGTTCACCAGCAGAACGTACTTCGAGAAATCCCGCGTGGCGGTGCCGGTGTAACGCGGGAGCCAGTTAGCGACGATATCGGACTTGGCCTTCATGGCAGGGTGAGCCGCGCGGCGATTTTCCCGCATTCGATCGCGTCACCGTTATTGGCCATGAATGATTCATGGATTTAACGAAGGCGCCAAGGCAAGCGAATTGTGGCGACGCAATAACAGCGGTGCTGTCGGTTAACGTAATCAATCACCGTAGCGGAAGCCATGCCGGCTGCAATTTCTCTTGCTACACAAATAGTTTAAAGGCGCTTCAGGATGATTCCGGCGAGGGACTTTGATTTTTCGAGCTTGCTGGCTTGATCGCCGGCTCCTCCGACGCTGACGCTGAGGTAGCTGTTTCCCTTCAAGACATATAACACGCCGCCGAAACGTTGGGCCGACCAGAAGGCTTCGTCGCCAAGGCCAGAAATTTTCTCCGGCCGGGCCGGTTCCTTCTCTTCTTCGCGCGCCTTCGCGCTCTCGTGTTCGACGTGAAAGATTTCTTCCCACGCTTGTTTGGGATCGCGCGCATCAGCCCCATCCGCTCGCTGCGTTAACGTGACCACGACGGAATTGACCGCGACGGGAAGGAGAAAGTAACACTGCGAAACAGTGAGGCCGCGCTGGGAATTCGCGCTCGGTTTTGTTTCCGTGGGAGCCGCGCCCTGAATCGATTCGATTTCCTGACCGGTGAGCAGCGAGCAGGCATCGACTTGAACTCTGGTCGAGTTGACGCTGGCATTCGCCGCGGGTTGTGCGGGCGAAGTGGATTTTTGCGGTGTTGTGTCGGCCAGCGGCGCAGCGGTCTTTGGCTTGGAGCAGCTGGCGATGGCCAGGACGAAACAGAACGCCAGAGTGGTGAAGTAAGGACGCATCGGATGAATCTTCGCGATTGGTTTTAATTGAGCAACGAAGAAAATGTGGCGACGGAACCCGGTTGATTTCGCTTCGGGACAGGCTTCTCCCGACCGTTCTCAAAATTACAGTTTCGTAATCCCAAATTCGGGATCGGAAAAATTAGGCATCCACTTCCGCCCACCGCTTTCGAACACCTATTGGTCCCAATATGCTCCCCGCTCCGGGTGTCGCATGTCCTGCGAACTTTCCGGCGCGCCGGTTTGGTCTAACCCACAAAAAAATTATGCGAAAGAATTCTTCTCGTGAATCGGGCGCCTTCAACCCGCGCGTTTTCGTGGCCTTCATTCTTTGCTCACTTGGTGCTTCGCTGGCGCTGGTGAGCTTCGCCGCTACGCCACCGAGCGGAACCCTGACCGACACGTCCGGCCCGCTCAATTACACGGCCGGGCCGTTTAACGTAGCGAATCCCACGCCGCTGCCCGAGGGCCTGGACGCTGGACCAGAATGCAACAATCCCTCGCAGCCTTGCGATGATTTCGCGCTGACGATAACACTGCCCGCGGGTTTCAAGGCCGCGCATCCGAACGTCGCGGCCAAAGTCACATTGAGCTGGACGGATACCGGCAGCGGCAATTCCGACTACGACCTCTACATCTACAAAGGGACCGTCACCAACACCAACGGAAGCAAGGCGGCCGATCATCAATCGGCGACCAGCGCTAACCCTGAGATTGCTACCATCAAGCCCCTGGCAGATGGCACTCAGACATACACCGTAAAGGTCGTGCCGTTCACGCCGACTAACGAGACCGTCAGGGTGACAATAGAATTAGTGACGGGTTCCAATGTCCCCAGTGCCCCGCCCGGCGTCGGCGGCTCGGGTCCCG
>JBEEHO010000284.1:0-13279 GCA_041167425.1 Verrucomicrobiota bacterium
GAAACGGAACCGCGCCATGATTCGTTCAAGGGCGGAAAGTGGATCGGCGCTCTCAACGTCCGACGCGGTCTGGCCATTCTCTTCGGTGCTGATTGCGCCGTTCTCGCCGCGGATCGTCAGGCGCGGCCTGAAACCGAGAAACGAATAGCGGCCGGATTGCTCGGTTTGCTCGGCCGATTCGAAGAGGAACGAATAGCCGCCGTCATCGAGTTTTTGGAAAGCTGAGGCGGGGGTCTCGGCGTCGGAGACGAAATCGACGAAAACGGGCACGACGTTGCCCTGTTGGGCGAGCTCGATAAATCGCTCACGGGACGGGACGACGGTAAGATCGGACATCTGCTAACGGTCAATGAAAACGCGCTTTTGCAAAGGCCCGGCGGCCACAAAAGCCTTGCGTCAACGGGGGCAGTGGACATTATTCCTCCTCTTCGAAATGCGGGTGTAGCTCAGTGGTAGAGCACCTCCTTGCCAAGGAGGACGTCGCGAGTTCGAGTCTCGTCACCCGCTCCACTTCCTGCGGGACGCGTATTTTTCTGAATCCAAACGCCGTCGCCGTTGCATCTCACTGCAAAAGGACACTTATGAAAACCACGTTTCTTCTTTGCTTCTGCGCCATGGCTCTCCCCTTGAGCGCGTTCGGCCAGACTCCCGCACCGACTCTGTCGCCTTCGCCCCAACCTTCGATCTCAGCCGCCGCCATCGCGGCGAGTCCGGCCATCGCCGCGGCGACGGCCACTGTTTCTGCCACGGCGGATCGCGACGAATCGATCGAGGCCGAGGTCGCGCGAAAGTTAAAACGCAAGTTTGGCGTCACGTTCGACACCACTCACGGCACTACTCACATTAGCAGCCGGCATCGCGACAGTGATGATGATTTCGGGGATGGGGCGCTGATGGCCATTCCCATTGTCGGCATCGTTTTTACCACGCTGTTTGGCGCGCCTGTCATGGTCGTGGCGGCGATCATGTTCTTTAGCTACCTGAAATCGCGTTCCCTGCATCGCACTGTCCGCTCCATGGTCGAAAAGGGCCAGGAAGTGCCGGCTGCTCTCTTCGCGACACCTCCAGTGATTCGCGCGCGATCGGATCTGCGGCGCGGCGTCGTCCTCCTTATGGTCGGATTCGGTCTGATGATCTTCTTCGGCGCAGTGAATGATTGGGAAGGCGGCTCGTGGAGCCTGGGCATTATTCCTTTCCTGATCGGCGCGGGTTATCTGCTTGTCTGGAAACTGGAGGCCCGTAAAGACAAACTTCCGCCGTTGCCATAAGCTCCGGCTGTGGCGCTTACCGATGCAGATCTTGTCGCCCGCGTTCTTCTTTACGACGACCACCATGCCTTTGCGGAGCTGGTGCGCAATCATCAGTCGAGCGTGCGGGGTCTCCTGCGCCAACTCGTCCGGGCCGATTTCTCGCTCGCGGACGATCTGGCGCAGGAGACTTTCTTGCGCGCTTACAAGAACCTTCGCAGCTTTCGCGGGGAGGCGCGCTTTTCCACCTGGCTCTACCGGATCGCTTATAATTGTTTTCGCGAAGAAGCCCGCAAACGAAAAGAGCTGGTTGGCATCGATGAAGCTCAACTGGAGGCGGAGCAGGACCCGCAAACCGTCGATCCGGCTCTCCGACATGATCTGGCCCACGCCCTCCAATTACTTCCGCTCCACGAGCGTAGCGCAATTTTGCTTTGCTGCCAGAATGGATTATCACATGATGAAGCCGCGCGCGTTCTCGAGATCCCGCTTGGCACCGTGAAAACCAATGTATTACGAGGCCGGGAAAAATTGAAACGCTCGCTCGCCGCGTGGGGACCTAACTAAGACATGGACGAAAACCTCCAGGAAGACTGGCTCGACGCACGATTGCGCGACGAAGCGGCTTACATCGACGATGGCGGTTTCACCGCGACGGTCGTGCAAAAATTGCCGGCGCGTCGCGTGCGTCACTCGCTTCGCGCAGCGATTTTGCTTGGGGTGACCCTGGTGGCGTCGGCCATGGCTTATTTGCTCTCCGGCGGTGGCTGGTTCATCGCGGAAGAGGTAACGCGTTTTGCTCTTCTGCCGCTTCCGGTGATCTGGCTTAGCGCGGCGGGTGCGACTGTCTTAGTCATGGCGGGCGGTCTGGCCGCGGCGATGTCTAAGTCCGGCGGCCGTCTAAGATAAGGTATTTGCGAATTCGCGGCCTCCGGCGAGATTCGCGGAATGCTCACCGACATTTCCAGCGCGACCCTGCGCAAGATGGTCACGCTTTCCGAGCGCAAGGAAGCGCTCCTGTCGCAGATCCAGGAACTGGATCGGCAGATGTCCGCCCTGCAGCAGCCGGCAGGAGAAGCTGAATCGCAGCCCAGCCGCGCTAAAAGTTTCGAGCGTAGCGGCGCGAAACCGCGGACGGCACGAGGGGCGTTGAAGGCCAGAATTGTCGGGGCTCTGCGAACAGCTGGCCCAGGCGGTCTGACCATTCGCGAACTTTCGAAAAAGCTGAAGGTGAAGCCGGCGAATCTTTATGTCTGGTTCAATGGCACCGGCCGGAAAACCAAAGGAGTCAAGAAAATCGGCCCGGCGAAGTATCGATTCAGGGCGTGACGGAAAACGATTCGCGCGCTGACTTTACATCACGCGTAATCTGCGCCGCGAGCGCATCCACGTTCTCAAATTTTTGTTCGCCTCTAAGATATCGGAGAAATCGAACTTCGACTTCCTCGCCGTAGATGTCTTTGTCCAGATCGAACAGATGGAGCTCGAGCAAACGCTCCAGATCTCCCGCGCTCACCGTTGGCCGGTAGCCGAGATTCGCGACGCCGCGATATAAAGCGCCGGCCAGCCGCGCCTCCACCACATAGACTCCGTTCGGAGGAAATTGTTCGCTGTGCGCGCTCAAGTTGGCGGTCGGGTATCCCAGCTTGCGGCCGAGTTTTGCGCCCGCTTTCACGGTCCCGAGGATGGTGTATTCCCGCCCGAGCATCTGCGTGGCCTTGATTAAATTTCCTTCGGCGATCGCGCGGCGAATCGCCGTGCTGCTCACCACCTCGCCGTTCATGGTTACCGCCTGGACACCGACGACGTCGAAATCGTAAGTCGCGCCGAGTTGTTTCAGCAGAGCAAGATTGCCCGCGCGCCCTTTGCCGAAAGACCACTCGTGTCCTACGCAGATTTCGCGCAGCGGGCGCGAATTCGTCACCAATTGCCGGACGAATTCTTCGGGCGCGGTGGCCGCGAATTCCCGATCGAATTTCAGGACAAGAAGATGGGCGACACCCAGATCGCGGATGAGCGCGATCTTGTGTTGAGTGGCGGTCAGGAGATGAGGGACATCCTGTGGACGCAACACCTTCGCGGGATGCGGATCGAACGTTACCACTACCGGTGTGCCGCCCGATTCCCTGGCATGCCGCGCCGAAGTGGAAATGACCGCCTGATGGCCTAGATGAACTCCATCGAAAACGCCGATCGCGAGAAAGAGCGGACCGGACAGCTCGCTCAGCTCCGAAATCGATCGCAGGATCTGCATCGCTGCTCTCGTTAGGCCCCGCGCATCCGGGATACTTCGGGCAGCGTTAAAATTCGCCCGAGGATGTCCACCGGCTCGGACGTCTTCAATTCATCCACCGTAATCGCGCCGTCCACGCTGAAGCGGCCCGATTTTACCCGACGCAAATTCTTGAGGTGCGCTCCGCAACCGAGCGTCTCGCCGATGTCGTGCGCGTAGGTGCGAACGTAAAAGCCTTTGCTGCAAACCACGCTGAAATCGATTTCCGGCGATGCGATCCGCTCGATGGTGTGGCGATAGACGTGCACCAGGCGCGGCTCGCGTTCGACGGTTTTTCCCTGGCGCGCGAGTTTGTAGAGCGGAACACCGCCTTGCTTGATCGCCGAGACCATTGGCGGCATCTGGTAAAAATCGCCGGCGTATTTGGCAAAGGCCGCGCGGACCGTGGCTTCATCCAACGGCGGCACCGGGCGCTCTTCCAGCGTCACGCCCGCGCGGTCCTGCGTGTCGGTCGTGATTCCCAGGAACATCGTCCCGGCATATTCCTTGTCCTCGCTCATCAGGAGATCCTGGATTTTTGTGCCGCGCCCGAGCGTGAGCAAAAGCAAGCCGGTCGCGATCGGATCGAGCGTGCCGCAGTGGCCGACCTTTTTCATCTGGAGCCGGCGCCGCACGATCGCGACGACATCGTGCGAGGTCATCCCGGCCGCTTTATCGACGAGCAGGACGCCGTCAGGAGTTGCAGTCAATGACATCGCAAATTGCTTTCAGGATTTTTTGTTCTACTTCCGCGAGGATTCCGCGCACCCGGGTGCCCGCGGCCAGTTTGTGTCCGCCTCCGCCAAACTGCTGGCAAATCGCGGAGACGTCGACTTTCTCACTCTTCGAACGCATGCTCACGCGCACTTTGCCATCGATCAGTTCCTCGAAAAAAATGGCAACGATCACGCCCTCGATCGCGCGCAGGTGATCGATCAGACCCTCGTTGTCCTCCGGTTTTACCTGGAGATCGGCTGCCACTTTCAAGCTCAGGCTGAAGCTGGCGATTTTTCCACCTGCTTCGAAACGCATCGTGCCGAGCAATTCACGGAGAAGCTCAGTCCGCCGGCGCGGATAACTTTCATAGAGAAGCTGGCTGACATGTCCAACATCCACGCCGCACCGCAGCAGCTCCGCGCCGATCTCAAAAGTTCGCGCGGTCGTGTTCGAATATTGGAACGAGCCGGTATCGGTCGAGATCGCGACGAAGAGGTTTTCGGCAATGGCGCGATCCAGCGGCAACTGCTCGCTCTTGATCAGCTCGAAAAGAATCTGGCCCGTGGCGGGCGAGGTGGGATCGATGTAAACCAAATCGCCGTAGCCCGGATTACTCGGATGATGGTCGATATTGATCCAGGTCTTCGCGCTTCGCACCGAGTCGCGAGCTGTGCCCAGCCGGTTTTGGGTCGCGGTGTCGAGCGCGACGGCGACATCGAAATCCTGTGGTTCAACCGGCGGCCGGGTGAGCCGCTCGCCGCCAGGAAGAAAATTGTATTTCTCGAGCAAACCATCCTCGTTCCAGACCGTCACGTCTTTGCCCAGCAGCTGGAGTGAAAGCGCGAGTGCGAGCTGACTTCCAAGTGCATCGCCATCCGGCCGGACGTGGCTCAAAACAGCAAAGCGCTGATGCGCCCGAAGCACGCCACCTATTTCCGAGAGAGAGGATTGAGTCATGTTCCTGTAGCCACGGCGCTGTCGGCCGTTCTCTGACTTGCGAACGCAGACCGCCAGACGGCCCGCAGGGCAGTGGCTACAACGCTGTCGTCGCTGGAGGTCATTCGGTTTCCGCGGCGGGGGTCTCGATTTGCTGGAGAATTTCGAAGACGCGCGCACCGCGTTCGATCGAACCATCGAGATGAAAAATAAGATGCGGCGTGTATTTCAAGGTGACGCTTTTCGCCAGCGCGGTCTGAAGGATGACGCGATTCTCCTCGAACTTCTCCATGGCCGCGGCCTGGCCTTCCTTGCTGCCGAGAATGCTGACGTAGGCATGTGCGTGCTTCAGGTCCGGCGTGACGTCGACCTGATTCAGCGTCACGAGCACTCCATCGAAATTCATTTCGCGGGTAATAATCGTGCTCAACTCGCGTTTCAGGAGTTCGTTCACGCGAAGTAATCGATGTTTCATGGTTGTAGCCGCCTCGCTGTATCGAGGCATATCGTCAGCGGCGGCGACACAGCGCGCGCGGCTTCAGCTAGAGTTTCTGCGCGACGGCCTCGAGCTGATAGCACTCGATGATGTCGCCCACTTGATATTCGTTGAAGTCGCCCAGCTTGATGCCGCACTCGAGACCGACGCGGACCTCTTTCACATCGTCCTGGAAACGACGCAGGGTGGATAAGCCGCCATCGTAGACCGGTTGGCGGCGCCGCAACACCCGCGCGCGGGCAGTGCGGGCAATGCGCCCATCGGTCACGAGACAGCCGGCAACAATGCCCCGGCTCAACTTGAAGATCTGTTTCACTTCGGCGTGACCGATGACGGTTTCGCGATGTTCCGGATCGAGCAGACCGGCCATCGCTTCCTTCATCTGATCGATCAGCTCGTAAATGATGCTGTAGAGCTTCACTTGAACGCCTTCGCGTTTCGCGATGTTCACGGCCATGCTCTCGACCTTGACGTTGAACCCCACGACCACGGCGTTCGAAGCGCTCGCGAGCAGAATGTCGGATTCGGAAATCGGTCCGACGCCGGCGTGGACAATTTCGAGATCGATCTTTTTGCTCTCGATTTGACCGAGCGCGCCAGTGAGCGCTTCGAGCGAACCCTGCGCGTCGCACTTCAGCACGATGCGCAAATGTTTTTTGCCGTCGGCAGCTTCGAGCAAACTTTCGAGGGTGGCGCGCTGAGGCACGCTCAACTTATCCGCGCGCCGCTCGAGCAGGCGTTCTTCGCTCAAAGTTTTCGCGGAGCGCTCCGACTCCATCACCAGAAATTCGTCGCCCGCGTGCGGAAGACCGCTGAAACCCAGGACCTTTACCGGCGTGGACGGACCGGCTTCCTTGATCGGTTTGCCGCGATCGTCCATCAACGATTTAATTTTGCCGCCGTAATCTCCGCAGATAAACGGATCGCCCGTCCTGAGCGTGCCCATTTGCACGATGACGGTCGCGGTGGGTCCGCGGCCCGGTTCGACCTGCGCTTCAATGACCGTGCCGCGCGGCGTGGCCGTGGGCGATGCTTTCAATTCCATCACTTCGGCCTGCACGGACATATTCTCGAGCAGCTCATCGATGCCGGTTCCCTTGGTCGCCGAGACTGGAACCACGATCGTTTCACCGCCCCAATCTTCGGGCGACAGATCTTTTTCCTGCAGCTGTTTCTTCACCCGCTCGATATTCGCGCCGGGCAAATCGATCTTATTGATCGCGACCATGATCTTTACATGCGGCGCCGCTTTCGCGTGGCTGATTGCTTCCAGGGTCTGCGGCATCAATCCGTCATCAGCGGCGACGACCAGAACAACGATGTCGGTCACATGCGCGCCGCGCGCCCGCATCGCGGTGAAGGCGGCGTGGCCCGGAGTGTCGAGGAAAGTGATGCGCGTGCCTTTGTAATCAACGGTGTAGGCGCCGATGTGTTGCGTGATCCCGCCCGCTTCGCCCGCGGCGACGCGGGTCTTGCGGATCGCGTCCATCAGCGATGTTTTGCCGTGATCGACGTGGCCCATAAAGGTGATGATCGGGCCGCGAGTCTTGAGCTCTTCTTCCTTCTCGATCACTGGCGGAGGGGGAGCGACGACCACTTGCTCCACCTTGTGCACACCGCCGCCTTTTTCGCGGCGTTCCATTTCGAAAACGAATCCGTGCTTCGCGCAAATCTGCGTCGCGATGTCGGGTTCCACGGTCAGGTTCGGGTTGGCGAAAATATTGAAATCATCCATCAGCTCCTTGATGAGCTGGAAATTTTTGACGCCGAGCTGCTGGGCCAGATCCTTGACGATGATCGGCGGCTTGATGTGAATGATTTTTTGCGGCTCGCCTTCCGGTTCGGGCGCGGCGGCCGCCACCGCGGGAGCTGGAGCTTCAGGCATGGCCTCGGGCGCAACCGGCGTTTCGATCTTTGGCGGAGCAACTGGGACGATCTCCGCGACAGGCGGCGGTTCCGGCGTGGCGCGGATGCGCGAGATCGGCGGTAAAAAGGAACGCTTGGTCGCCGGATCGGTTTCAGCGCGCTTGGCTCTCGGCTTTTTTTCTTCGATCAACGAAACGGTTTCCATCACCGGTTTCGGCGGTGGCTTTGGAGCGTCGGCAGCCTTGGTTGTTTCCGCCTGAGAACGAGTCCTGGCCGCTACGGCAGTCGCAGATGCACGCGCCGATTTCGTCGGCGTTTCAACTTTCGTCCGCTTTGCCTCTTTCTCCTTCGAGTCGGTGGGCGCGGCGGCAGCCTTGACCGGTTTGCGAGCGGTCGCCGGCTTGCGCGCTGCGGTCTTGCTTGTCGTTTTCGTGGGCATCGGGAAAATTCTCGGTCATGCCGGCTGGTTCGGCGCAGACCATTTTATTATTGCGTGGCCGGAGTCTCCTGATGCACGGCTTCGTGGATCTCCCGCGCTTTCGCCTCATCCACGGAAAGAATCTCGACCAGATCCTCGACCGCCGCGTCGCGCAATCCTTCCAGATTGGTGAAGCCGGATTTCACCAGCAGCAACGCCTGCTCTTCGGTGATCGGCAACCCGCCGGATAAAGCTTGTGCGGCTTGCGCAACTTTCTGCTCGACCGCGTGGGTCGCGGAGGTATCGCGATCGATGTTGATTTCCCAGCCAGTGAGGCGTGACGTCAGGCGGGCGTTCTGCCCCTTCTTCCCGATCGCGAGCGAAAGCTGATCTTCGTCGACGGAAATCTGCACGCTTTTTTTCTCGGTATCGAAAATGAGGTTCTTCACCTTTGCCGGTTTAAGCGCTTCCAGGACATATTCCTTCGGGTCCGAGCTCCAGCGGATGATGTCCACCTTCTCGTTGTTGAGTTCGCGAACGATATTCTTCACCCGCGATCCGCGCATGCCGACACAAGCGCCGACTGGATCGACTTTTTCGTTCGCGCTCGTGACCGCGATCTTCGTCCGATAACCGGCTTCGCGCGCGATGCCGCGAATCTCGACGGTGCCGTCGTTGATTTCGCTGACTTCCAATTCGAAAAGGCGGCGAACGAAATTCGGATGGCTGCGCGAGACAATGATCTCCGGCCCGCGAATTCCATTTTCCACCGCGACGACGTAGGCGCGGAGCCGATCGCCGACGTTGTAATCTTCGACCACGACCCGCTCACGCTGCGGCATGATCGCTTCAAATTTTCCGAGATCGAGAATCACATCGGATCGATCGAAACGACGAACCGTGCCGCTGACGATTTCGCCGGCGCGATCCTTGAATTCCTCATAAATCATTTCCTTCTCGACCTGGCGGATGCGCTGCATCATGGCCTGCTTCGCGGTTTGCGCGGCGATGCGCCCGAAGTTTCGCGGCGTCACTTCCACTTCCACTTCTCCGCCGATCGCTGCATTGGGGTCGATCTTGTGCGCCTTGGAAAGGGAAATTTCGTCCGCCGGATTGGTCACGTTTTCCACCACGAGCAACTTGGCCAGGGCGCGGATCTCACCCGTCTTCGGATTGATATCGATGCGAAGATCGCGCGAAGCGCTGACGCTCTTTTTCGAGGCGGAGAGAAGCGCGTTGGAGACCGCTTCGAGCAGGATATCGCGTTTGATCCCGCGCTCGCGCTCCAGGTAGTCCAGCATGGCAATAAACTCGGCGTTCATAAAAAACATCTAGCCCGCAGACGAAAAAGAGTGGGACACCAGCTCCCACCCCAATCAGCGCGGACTAGGCGCTCACCCTAATTTTCGGAGGGCCTTTCGTCAAGCTGGGATTGGTGCATGGAGCCAGCGCGCCCTCGCGCGGGACCGGGCCAGGTGATCTATCCAAACGGGCCTGAGGACAGGCCGTCGCCGAGTGCCATTCGACGTTGGACGTTGGCCGTTCGACGTTGGACGTTCCGCCTGACCATGTCCCGCGCCGCCAATTTATTGCTCGTGGTAATTTGCTGGGCCGCGATCTATCTGCCCGGGCTCGGCTCGCTCGAAATCAAGGGAGAAGAAGGCCGCCGCATTCTCCCGGCGGTCACCATGCTCGACACCGGCAATTACCTTGTGCCGCAAGTCGGCTCCGAACCGTACTACCGCAAGCCGCCGCTGGTGAATTGGCTCGTGGCCGCTTCCTTCAAACTGACCGGACATCGCAACGAATGGACCGCGCGTTTGCCCTCGGTGCTTTGTCTTCTGGCGGTGGCGCTGGCGTTCATCACCGTTGCGCGCGGCAGTCTCGGTGCGAAAGGATCGCTCATCGCAGCTCTCGTCTGGCTGACGAATTTTGGCATGATCGAAAAAGGGCGCCTGATTGAAATCGAAGCGCTCTACGTTTCTCTTTTTGGCCTCGCCCTCATTTGCTGGCTGAGCTGGTGGCAGGAACGGCGACCGGCGTGGCTCACCTGGACGGTGCCCTGGATTTTTTTGGGACTCGGCCTGCTCGCGAAAGGGCCTCTGCACCTTTTCTTTTTTTACGCTGTCGTGCTCGCTGTTCTCTATCGCGAAGGAGAACTGCGGCGATTCCGAAGCGTCGCTCACCTCGCGGGTCTTGTGATCATGCTCGGAATTTTCGCCGCGTGGGCCGTTCCATACTGGCGGCAAATGAGCCACGCGCAGCTTGCTCAAACCTGGTCCACGCAAATGACCGGCCGTCTCACCGCCGACGACTTCAAGCTGGGCAGCTGGCTCCTCAATATTCCGCGCGGCCTTGCCTACTTCCTTCCGTGGACGCTCTTGTTGCCGCTGGCTCGCGGCGCCGTATTTTCGACGCCGCGGGAAATGAGTTTGTCGCGCGCACTCGTTTGGGGATGCGGCATTCCCTTCCTTGTCGTAAACCTGCTGCCGGGCGCGCTTCCGCGTTATTCGATGCCGGCGTTGGTTCCGGTGGCGTGGCTGATGGCAATGACGCTGGCCGCTCCCGAAATCGGGGCGCCCGGCTGGTGGCGCCCACTTGGAAGCCGTTCACCTGAGCGCCGCCTACGCCTCGTTATCAGCGTCGCGCTCGCCGCGGGAATTGCGATGGGTCTTTATGCCCTCGCGGCGGTGCCTTATTTGCAGCGGCGCTCGAAAGTAAAACCCATCGCGGCGCAAATTGACCGCCTGGTGCCGGAGCCCGAGCCGCTCTACGCGATCGATCCCGATTATCAGCCGTTCTTGTTCTATATGAGATCGCGCCTGATTTATGTGAACCAGGTCGATGAAGTACCGGCCCACGGGCGCTACCTGCTCGTCCAACCCGAGAAAGAACCGCAAGTCCTCGCGAGCGAGCATTGGGCCCCGCGTCACGCTCGGCCGATCTTCACGGTGACCGATTACCGAAAACGAACGGTCATCCTGTTGAGGATTGAAGATGGCGCGCCGTGACTCTTGCAGCCGGCGCGCTCTCGCGCCGGAGACGAAACGGTTCGAGGCGAACCGTCTCGAATGCTGTCGTTTGACAAGTCCGGTGAAACGGCATTGCTTAGCATGCTAACTAATTCTTGCCATGCCTGCTTCCAACGTAAACGAGTTCGGTCTTTTGCTCTTCGGCACCGCCCGCGCCTGGCGCACGAAGCTCGATCAGCGTCTGCGTCCGCTCGGCCTCAGCCAGGGCAAATGGCGCACGCTCATCCACCTTTCCCAGAGCGGGAACAAGCTCACGCAAAAGGAGATCGCGGAGCGAATGGGAATTGAAGGGCCCACGCTGGCCGGTTTGCTCGACCGGTTGCAGGAAGACGGCTGGATTGAACGCCGCGAATCGCCCAACGATCGGCGCTGCAAAATCATCCATCTTCAGCGCGGCTCAAAGCCTGTCCTCGAGAAAATTTTCAACACCGCGCACGGCCTGCGCCACGAACTGATTGAGGATGTGCCAACGGCTGATCTTGAAGCGTGTATCCGCGTCCTCACCCAGATCCGGAAGAAAGCGGAGGTGCCCCCGGCGCCCGTGAAAAACGGCCGCGCCGCGAATGGCCGCCGAACCATAGCCTCGAGAAACTAATAACGATGACCACCATGACCCGAGTCAACGTCGCGACCCGCCAGGCGGTTGGGCAGCTCGAACACCGTTTCGGGCGGAAACGCGTTTATGTTTTTGGCGGAATCATTGCCGTGGTTGCGCTGGGGCTCGTGTTGCGCGCCTTCACCGGCGGGCAAAAAGCAACTCCGCCGCCCGCGCCGCGCCCGGTCGATGTGGCGAAGGTGATCCAGAAAGACGTCCCGCTTTACCTCGACGAGATTGGAACCTGCGCCGCGTTTGAAACAGTCCTGGTGCAGGCGCAAGTAAGCGGGCAGATTATCTCGCGCGATTTCCAGGACGGCGCGGACGTAAAGAAAGGCGATCTTCTTTTCACGATCGATCCGCGGCCCTATGAAGCAGCCTTGGCCAGCGCCCAGGCGGATCTGGCATTGAATCAGGCGACCCTGAAACGGCAGGAAACGCTGCGCGCGCAGAAGGTCACCGCTAACCAGGAGTTGGACACGGCGCAGGCGAACGCGAGCAAATCGGAGGCCGCGGTCAAGGCGGCTCAGGTAAACCTCGACCATTGCTACATCAAATCGCCGATCGATGGCCGGGCCGGACTGCGCCAGGTGGATGTGGGAAATATCGTGGGCAGCGGCAGCGCCACTCCCGGCGGCGTCCTCGTGACGATCCAGAGCATCGATCCGATCTACACCGACTTCACCGTGGCCGAACCCGACCTTGCCTTGGTCCGAAAATATCTCGGCGGCCCAAACGTGAAGGTGATGACCGATGCCGAGGACGATCAATTCCCGCCCAGGGAGGGAACGCTTTCCTTCATCGACAACGCGCTTCAGCCGGGCTCAGGCACCGTCAAGGCGCGGGGCATGACACCGAATGCGGATCGAGCGCTTTGGCCGTCGCAATTTGTGCACGTCCGTCTGATTTTGGACATCCTGAAAAATTCCAAGCTCGTTCCAAGTGGTGCGGTGCAGATCGGCCAGAACGGGCCCTATATCTTCGTGGTGAAATCGGATTCGACGCTTGAGCTGCGTCAGGTGAAACCGGGTCAGCGGCAGGGCGAGCTCACCGTGATTACCGAAGGCGTGAATGTGGACGAGACCGTGGTTGTTTCCGGCCAGCTCCAACTCGCGCCCGGCACCAAGGTCGCAGCCAGGGAAGCCGAGCAGGGAGCGAGTCCGACCAAGGTGAAGACGCTCAATTGAGTTTGTGATGAACGATTCACCGCAGACGAGCGGCGAGGGGGAGCCTGACTCGAAGCCGAACCCCGAGGCCGAAAAAACTCTGGGCGGAAAACTGGTCCAGTTTTCCTCAGGTTTGTCCAAGCCGTTTATTCAGCGGCCGGTCATGACGATGTTGTTGACGCTCTCGATCATCGTCTTCGGCATCCTCACCTACAACCAGCTCGCGGTGAATGATCTCCCCGCGGTGGATTACCCGGTCATTTCGGTCAACGTCTCCTATCCCGGCGCGAATCCGGAAACGATGGCGAACACGGTCGCCACGCCGTTGGAGAAACAGTTCACACAAATTCCTGGTCTTACGCTTTCCACCAGTTCGAGCACACAGGGCAGCACAAACATCACGCTCCAGTTTGAGCTTTCGAAAGGGATCGATTCCGCGGCGACCGATGTGCAATCCGCCATCCAGCGCGCGACCGGCCAGCTGCCCAGCGATCTGCCCAGCCCGCCGACTTTCATCAAGACCAATCCAAAAGA
>JBEEHO010000285.1:0-2966 GCA_041167425.1 Verrucomicrobiota bacterium
CATTGGCGTGATTGGAACACGGGCGACGATTCACAGCGGCGCGTACGAGCGCGCTTTGCGCTCGCTCGAATCCAACATTCGAGTGACGGCTCGCGCTTGTCCGCTTCTGGTGCCGCTGATCGAAGAAGGCTGGCTCGAGCACCCGATCACGGACCAGATCATCATGCAATATGTCCGCCCGCTCGTGGACGAAGGGATCGACACGCTGGTGCTCGGCTGCACGCATTACCCGCTCTTGCGGCACGCCATGGCCCGGCTTCTGGGCGATTCGATCACATTGGTCGATTCGGCCCAGAACTGCGCGAACGCCGTGCGCGAACTTTTGATTCGCGAAAACTTGCGCGCTCCGGAAAACCATGTCGGTCGGCTGCAAGTCGCGTTGACGGATACGCCCGACAGTTTTCTCCGTGTCGCACGCGAAGCATTGCAGCTTGACGTCGGCGAAGTGCAGCTGCGCGAAGTCACGGCTCACGCTCTGTAGCCGCGGCCCTGTGGGCCGCGTGATCGCCGACGAGCGATCACACTCGCGCTCCGCACAGCGAAGCCGCTACAATTTTTTGAGCAACTTTTCGCGCTTTGCTTTCGGCAGGCTCTGCACCACGAGACCATAGGAATGGTCGATCATTTTCCTGATCTCCTTTTCCGGAATAACGCCGTCGAGCACGACGGTGTTCCAATGTTTCTTGTTCATATGGTAACCCGGAGTCACTTGTTCGTAGCGATCGCGCAACTCGAGGGCGAGGTCGGGATCGCTTTTCAGATTCACGGCCGGCGGCACGTCGTCGAGGGAGGCCAGGGCAAACATTTTCCCTTCGACCTTAAAGACGATGTTATCGGGGCCGAAAGGCATCGACTCCGTCGCGCCTGACTTCTTCAGGCAATACTCCCGAAAACTCTCGATGTTCATTCGACCGTCTCGCGATTAGCGCACGCAATCTGAATCAGCTCGACGGCTCGCTCGATATCATCCCGATCCTCAACGAAAAAGCTGATCCAGCCAGACCGCGGGTAAACGTGATGGGCCGTAATGCCGCTGCCTTTTCGCAAGAGCAGGTCGCGATTGGCCCGGCCGACAAAGCAATCGAGCAGGCCGTTTCCATGAATATGGCTCATCTCTTTTCCCCGAAAAAAGAAACCGATTCCGCCAAAGCGATGCACTCCCAAATTCACGCCCGGGATTTGTCGCGCCCGCTTTTCCACGGCGCTAATCGCGCGCAGGCGTTTCGGAAAAAATACCGCCGTTGAGATTAGGAGCGCCGCATCAAATATCTGCGGTGCGCCCGGCACCCGGGCGAGCCAGCGAAAGTTACGAACGACGAAGGCGAAGATCACATTAGCGGGGCGCGCCTTTACCTCATTGCACTAACGGAAGCAGAAGATTCAAAAGCTCGCCGATTTTCACGCGTTCCTGTTTCATCGAATCCCGATGCCGCAAAGTAACGGTATCGAGCAGGGCAGCGTCTTTTTCCCCGAGCGTTTCGAAATCGACCGTGATGCCGAACGGCGTTCCGGCTTCATCCTGCCGCCTATAACGCCGGCCGATCGCGCCCGTTTCGTCATAGAAAACATTCATGTGCGGCCGGAGCGCCGCCTGAATCTCGCGCGCCTTGGTCACCAGCAGTGCGGTGTTTTTCAGCAGGGGAAACACGCCCACCTTGATCGGCGCCATGAGGGGATGGAAACGCAAAACGATGCGCGTTTCGCTCTTCCCCTTCTCGTCCGTGACGGTCTCTTCGTCATACGCATTGCACAGGAGCGCGAGCACGGTCCGATCCACGCCGGCGCTCGGCTCGACCACGTGCGGGATGAAACGCTGCTTGGTTTCCTCATCGAAATAATCCAGCGGCTTCCCGCTCGCCTCCTGGTGCTGCTTCAAATCGTAATCTGTCCGATAGGCCACGCCCTCCAGCTCCTGCCGCCCGAACGGAAAGTCGTACTCGATGTCATAGGTTCCCTTCGAATAAAAAGCGCGGTCGGCGTCTGGCACCGTGAGCACATGCAGCTTCTCGCGCGGGAGGCCGATGTTCTCATAGAATTTGAGCCGCTCTTCCTTCCAGTATTCGAGCAACTCCATCCCCTGCTCCGGCCGGCAAAAATATTCGAGCTCCATCTGCTCGAATTCGCGCGAGCGGAAAATGTAATTCCGGGGATTGATCTCGTTCCGAAAAGCCTTTCCGATCTGCGCGATCCCGAACGGCAGCTTCTTGCGTGACGTATCCAACACGTTCTTGAACTGCACGAAAATCGACTGCGCCGTTTCCGGGCGCAGGTACGCGACCGAATTCTCGTCCGCCGAGGCCCCCATCTGAGTCGAGAACATGAGATTGAACGGGCGCGCCTCCGTCAGATCCTTGCCGCCGCAATTCGGACATTGTTTAACGCCGTTTTTCTCGGGCAATTGATCGGCGCGCAAACGCGCTTTGCACGTCCGACAATCCACCATTGGATCGCTGAAGGTCTCTTCATGTCCACTTGCCTTCAGCACGGCGCGATGGGTCAAAATCGAGCCGTCCATTCCCACCACGTCATCCCGCTCGCGCACCATGACGCGCCACCAATAATCCTTCACGTTCCGCTTCAGCTCGACCCCGAGCGGGCCGTAATCCCAGCAGCCATTGAGCCCGCCATAAATTTCGCTCGCCTGGAAGATGAATCCCCGCCGCTTACACAGGCTGACGATCTTCTCCATCCGCTGTTGGTCGGGATTCATGATTGATCCACAGATTGACGCAGATTACGCAGAGTAAACTCAGAAACGGAATTCGATTCCGCCAAATCTGCGGGAATCTGCGAAATCTGCGGATGACTATTTCTCGACCGTGACCTTCGTCTTGACCGAATTCGCGATGAAACACTCGGTGTGGGCAAAGTGGTGCATCTCGTCGAGCTCCTGCTCCGTCGGTTGTTTTTCGCCGGAAAACGTGATCTTCGGATGTAACTCGACGCGCGTGATCGCCATCTTGCCG
>JBEEHO010000286.1:0-5370 GCA_041167425.1 Verrucomicrobiota bacterium
GACGAGGGACCTCTCCTCTGCAGTCCTCGTCACGCTTTTTATGGAAAGCCGACAGTGCCGCTGCGAGGTCCCTCGCCGTCTCCGCGGCTCGGGATGACAGCGCTTTTTCGATTGAGTATTAGATAAGATGGATTCTGCGACTTCAGTTCCAGATGTGATTGAGAGCGAAGCTTCGGCTTCGGTCGAGAAGCCATTGGCGCGAGTCCCGCTGGTTCTGAACAAGCGGAACTTCAGCTGGATCACCGAGCGGATTTCCGGAGTCATCGAAGGCCGCGCGCCGCGCTGGTGGTGGGTGGCGTTCGCGATGACCTCAATGGTGGCGATGTTCGGTCTCTTCTGCCTCGGTTACCAAATCTCCACCGGCGTCGGCACCTGGGGATTGAATCATCCGGTCGGTTGGGCCTGGGACATCACCAACTTCGTTTTCTGGATCGGTATCGGACACGCCGGCACTCTCATTTCCGCGATCCTGTTCTTGCTCCGCCAAAAATGGCGCACCTCCATTAACCGCGCCGCGGAAGCGATGACGCTTTTCGCCGTCATCTGCGCCGCGATTTTCCCGGGCGTGCATGTCGGCCGGGTCTGGATGGCTTGGTATCTCGCGCCGTTGCCGAATAATTACGGCATCTGGCCGAATTTCCGCAGCCCGCTGCTCTGGGACGTCTTCGCGGTCTCGACCTATTTCTCGGTCTCAGTTCTCTTTTGGTATACAGGGCTCATTCCGGATCTCGCCACATTGCGCGATCGGGCGACGACCAAGATCAAAAAATTCCTCTACGGAATTTTCGCCGTCGGCTGGCGCGGCTCGAACCGCAACTGGCGCCATTACGAAATGGCGTATCTGCTCCTGGCCGGTCTTTCCACGCCGCTGGTGCTCTCCGTGCACAGTGTCGTTTCATTCGACTTCGCCACTTCAATCATCCCGACGTGGCACACCACGATTTTCCCGCCCTACTTCGTCGCGGGCGCCATCTTCGGCGGCTTCGCCATGGTGCTCACGCTGCTCATTCCCGCGCGCGCCATTTACAAACTGCAGGACATCATCACGCCGCAGCACATCGACAAGATGGCGAAGATCATTTTGCTCACCGGCTCGATCGTCGGGTACGCCTACGCGATGGAATTTTTCGTCGCGTGGTACAGTGGCAATCAGTACGAGAAATTCGCGTTCTACAATCGCATCTTCGGTCCCTATTGGTGGTACTGGTGGGTTGGCATGCTTTTCTGCAACACGGTTTCGCCCCAGCTCTTCTGGTTCAGGAAATTCCGGGCCAACATCTACGTCGTTTATTTCGTCTGCATGTTCGTGAACGCGGGCATGTGGTTCGAGCGTTTCATCATTATCGTCGGCGGATTGCATCGTGATTTTCTTCCGTCGTCGTGGGGCATGTTTTACCCGACGTGGGTGGATATCTGGACGTTCATCGGGACATTCGGAATTTTCACTTCGCTCTTCCTCCTTTTCATTCGTTACCTGCCGATGATCGCGATGTCGGAAGTGAAGATCGTGCTTCCCGAAGCCAACCCGCATTACGCCTCGCCGGATGAACATCATCCCGTGGCCGCGGGCGGAAAGGAGCGCACATGAGAACTCCGTCCGGAAACAAAGTTTACGGCATGGGCGCGGAATATCCGAGCGCCGCCGCACTGTACGAGGCCGCGAAACAGGTGCGCGACGCCGGCTTCAAAAAATGGGACGTGCACTCACCGTTCCCGATCCACGGGATGGATGAAGCGATGGGCCTCGGCAAATCGTGGCTGAGCGCTTTCGTGTGCGCGGGTGGAATCACCGGATTGCTCACGGCAGCGGTGCTGGAATTCGGACCATCTTCAATCATCTATCCGCTGATCGTTCACGGAAAACCGCGTAATTTTTTCACGGTGCCGGCCTTCTTCCCGATCATGTTCGAGCTGACCATTCTCTTTTCCGCCTTCACCGCGTTTTTTGCGATGCTGATCATGAATGGCCTCCCGCGCTGGTACCACCCCGTTTTCAACTGGCAACGATTCAGCCGCGCGACCAACGACGGATTTATCCTCATCATTGAAGCGCGCGACCAGCGTTTCACCGAGCTGGAGGCGCGCGAGATCCTCGAGCAAAGCGGCGGCGAGCATATCACCATCATCCACGAAGACTAAATTATGCTCCGCGGATTCTTTCTCATTTTTGTGCTGATCGGGGTCGCGATCGTCGCCGTCTTCGGTTTTCGCGGACAAAAGAGCACCGGCTCGCCCATCGAAGTTTTCCCTGACATGGTGCGCCAGCCGAAAGTGCGCGCGCAGGCGCCGCTCGGATTTTTTGCGGACGGCCGCGGCGCACGCGTTCCCGTGGCGGGCACCGTTCCGCTCGGTTACGAAATGCCGAAGGCCGCGAGCGAGCCCGCTCCCGGCGCGGCGACCGTCGCGGCGGAAACCAATGCGCAGCCTCATCTCGGATTCACCGAAGGGGGAACCGATTATTATTCCACCGGCAAGATGGGGACGAACTGGGGAACCGGCCTCCCGATGACCCTCACGGGCGACTTGATGGAACGTGGGAAACAACGCTTCAATATCAATTGTGCCGTTTGTCACGGCGCGGTCGCGGCGGGGGACGGAATCACCAAGCAGTATGGTCTCGCGACGGTAGTCAGCCTGCAGGATGAACGGATTCGCAAAATGGCGGACGGCGAAATTTTCAACACGATCACGAATGGCAAGAACACCATGCTCGCGTACGGACCGAACGTAACCGTGGCGGATCGCTGGGCGATCATCGCGTATCTGCGCGCGTTGCAACGGAGCCAGAACGCGACGGAAGCCGATGTGCCGCCGGAGCATCGGGCCGAGCTGGACAAACCGGCCGAAACGAAACCCGAACCAAAACCGGAGGCGGCGAAAAAATGAGCGAACGTTTGGACGTTGTCCCGGTGCCTGAAGGTGAATATGTCGAACCGAACCGGTTCGCCGGTTTGTCGTTTATCCTGGCGATCGTTGCTCTCATCGGCCTCGCACTCAGCGCCGTCGGCGCGTTTGTGAATCAGATCCAGTTCAGTTTCTCCTGGCTCTTCGCCTACGCCTTTTTCTTCACGTTGATCGCCGGCTCTTTTTTCTGGATCATCGTGCATCACGTGACCGACGCGGAATGGTCCGTCGTCGTCCGCCGCCAGTTGGAGAACCTGGCGATGCTCATGCCGGTCATGCTGGTCTTCTTCATCCCGATCCTGATTTTCCGGCATCACCTTTATGAATGGATGAACATCGCGCCGGGCCATGATCCCGTGCTCGACAGCAAACGCGCTTACTTGAATTGGAACTTCTTTCTCTTCCGCTCTTTCTTCTATTTCGCCTTTTTCATCTGCGCCACGCTGCTCTTCCGGCGCTTCTCCATCCGGCAGGATCGCGACGGAAATCCGGCTTATACCCTGAACATGCGGAAGGTCGCTTTCATCTCATTGCCGCTCTTTGCGCTCTCGCTCACCTTCGGCGCGTACGACTGGCTCCTTGGCCTGGACTACCACTGGTTCTCCACCATGTGGGGCGTTTATATTTTCGCGGGCGCCGCCGGCAGCTCGATGTCGTTGCTCGTGCTGGTCATCACCGCCCTGCGCAACGCCGGTTATCTGAAGGAGACCGTCACGATGGAGCATTACCACATCATGGGTAAATGGATGCTCTCGTTCACCGTTTTCTGGGCTTACATCGGTTTCAGCCAATACATGCTCATCTGGTACGCGAACATGCCGGAGGAGACGGAATATTTCATCCGGCGAAACACGGAGTCGTGGAATGCCATGAGTCTTTTTTTGGTGATTGGCCGGTTCTTTATTCCGTTCGCGATCCTACTCTGGCGTGCGCCGAAAAAGAGCGCCCGCAAACTTTGCCTGATCTCGGGCTGGATCGTTTTCATGCAGCTGGTCGATATTTACGTAGTCATTCTGCCCATGCTCCATCGCACCGGTCTGCATCTGACCATCTGGGATTTTTTGCCGCTGATCGGCATGGGGGCGACGCTCGCCTTTTTCTTCCTGCGCATCGCGGGCCGGACTTCGCTTTTCCCGAATCGTGATCCACGCCTCCTGGAATCTCTCCGCACAACGAATTGACCGTGACCTCCGACCAGCCAACAGAAAAATTTCAGCCGCGCTCCATGTTTTCGACGTGGATCGGAGTGCTGCTGCTTTTTGCGTTCTTCGGTTTGGTCGCACTGGTCGTGGTCGGCGCGTCGCCGCGCGGAACCAAGTACGAAAAGAAGCGCGCCCAGGCCCGCGCGGAGAAACTGAAAACCATGCGCGAGCAAACGACCAGCGCGCTCACTTCGTATGGCTGGGTCGATAAAACCAAAGGCGTGGTGCGGATCCCGATCAATGACGCGATGAAATTAACCGTCGCCGAGCTGTCGCAAAAAAAGCCCGCTCCGGCCAATGCGATTGCAGCGGAAGCGGCGAGTCCCGCGCCGCCAGGCGCCAACGCGCCGACGACCGCGTCGCCGACTCCATCAGCTTCCGCCACCGCGGCCGGAACACCCAAGCCGACTTCCATTACCGGACCAAATTCCGAGAACCGCAATCAACCCGCGGCCTCGAGCAATCCGCCGCCCGCTCCACCAGGAACTCAGCCCGGACCGTCCAACTCTCCCGCTGCTTCTCCTCCCTCTGCGCCGGCCAAGGCTGCAGTCTCGCCTTCCGCGAAGCCATCACCATCCGCGCCCGGAACTCCGCTTCCGGTCCGCGGGAAAACGCCATGATTTTTCCATCGCTACATTTTTCGACATGAATCCCGCCGATGTCCCATTGAAAGCGCCTACGGACGCACCGATCGCGACGGCGGCGGAGCCCGACATCACGACCCGTGATGTCGAACGCGTTGAACGCGCGCTGATCGACGCCTCGACCCGTTTGCCCGTTTTATTCTTTTACGGTTCGGCGATCGTCTGGCTGCTGCTGGGCACTCTGCTGGCCGGATTTACTTCGTTCAAACTGCACGCGCCCGATCTCCTCTCGAACATCAGCTTTCTGACCTGGGGGCGCGTTCGGCCTGCGCACATGAACGTGATGGTTTACGGCTGGGCGTCCATGGCCGGAATCGGCACGGCGATCTGGCTGATGGCGCGTTTGTGTCGCACCACTTTGCGGCACCCGCTGCTCCTCATCGGCGGCGCGGCGTTTTGGAATCTCGGCGTGCTGCTCGGGGTGGGTGGAATTCTGGCCGGCGACAGCACCGGCTACGAATGGCTCGAGTTTCCGCCTTATGCCGCCATCGTTCTCTTCGTCGCTTACTCGCTCGTCGTTTCCTGGGCGATCCTCATGTTCCGGTTCCGGCGCGGCGACAACATTTACATCACGCAATGGTATTTGCTCGGCGCCTTTCTCTGGTTCCCGTGGGTCTACG
>JBEEHO010000287.1:0-10238 GCA_041167425.1 Verrucomicrobiota bacterium
TCGCTGGAACACTTAGCGGTGAGCGATTCGGCATTGGCTCTTTGATCGTTGTCACCTTTACCGGTTCCGTTTTCGCCACTTCGCTTTTAGTCGCTGGTGCAACAGCCGTTTCCCTGGCCTGTGGAGTCTTCGCCGTGATTGCCTTTATCGGTTCAGTTCTGACCACCGGATTTTTCGCCGCCGGCGCGGGCTGTAATTCTTTCGGCGCAGCGGTCTTCGCCAAGGGGGCAGGCACGGTTTCGGTTTTCGCCGCTACCGCGTTCTTGGTCGTCGCGGGAGTTACCGGCTGGTCCCTTATCGGTGCGGCCTTGGTGGATGCCGTTGCCGGTTCCGTTTTTACCGGCTGGCTTTTCGCCGTTGATTGTTCTTTCACCGGCGCGGGCCTGGCCGGTGGCACAGTTGCCGGGTCGATTTTCACCGTCTGCTTTTTCACCGGCGGCGAAATGGCTGCCTGTTCCTTTACTGGCGTCGACGATTTCGTTGCCGGTGCCGTGACCAATTCGACCTTCGCCACCTGGCTTTTTTCCGGCGCTGACTTCGCCGATTGCTCTTTCACCGGGCTCGTCTTCGATGCTGATGGCGTAGCCGCCTCGGTTTTCGCTATCTGACTCTCTGCGGGCGCACTCGCCGATTGCTCTTTCGGCGGCCCCGTCTTCGCTGTCACCGACGTCGACGGCTCCGCTTTCAACCCAAGGGTTTGGGCTGTCTTGGTGCGCGCAGGCTGTTCTTTGACGACAGCCGTCTTTCCGGCAGGTCCGTCATTCTTCGCGGCAGCGTCAGATGACAATGGTTTCTTCGGCTTGACCTCTGACGTTTGCTCCCTGGCGATCGCAGGTTTTACCGCCACCGCCTTCAATTCCCTCGGAACGAAGACGTCCTGGGCATATGACTGCGCCAGGAACGGGAGCCAGCAAAAAAGCGCGATTGAGATCGTTCGCCACATCGGAGCGCCCGTTTTAAACTTCTGCGCCCTGCGTGGCAAGCGCTCTGTTCTGATTTTTACGGAAATTTATTGGGGGCGCTAAATCAAACCGCGCGCGATCAAGATCAGCAATCCGAGACCCAGAATGATTCGGTAAATGGCAAAGGGCGCGAAACCACGATCGCGGACCCAGCGCATGAACCACGCGACGACTCCCAGCGCCACCACGAAAGAGACGGCAAATCCAATCGCGAGCACGATCCATCCGTGCGCATTCATGGCCAGCGGCGCGATGGCCGCATCCGCCGCGTCATGATGACGAGGCGAGATTGTTTTTAACAAATCGTAACCGGTTGCGACCACCATCGTGGGCATCGAAAGAAAAAAGGAAAACTCCAGGGCGGCGGCGCGCGACAATCCCGCGGTTTGTCCCGCCGCGATGGTGCACATCGAACGCGAAGTGCCGGGGAAAACGGCGGAGAGAATTTGGACCGCGCCGATCCACGCCGCCTGCGGCAAACTCATTTCCTCCATGTGCGTTATGCGCGGCCTGGTGCACATGGCGTCCACGATCCACATGACCACGCCACCGATCAGGATCGCCCACGCCATCACACTCAAGCTCTCCAAATTCTGGCCGATTTGTTTTTTGAGCAGCCACGCTGGGAGCGCCGTGATGACGAAGGCAATGAGGGTGAGGCTCAGCGGGTGAGTCAGCGCAGTTCGGTCGCCCCGTTCCCCGCGCGGAAAAGAAAAGACGAATTGGGCGATGCGGCTGCGGAAATAAACCGGCAGCGCCAGGATCGCTCCCAGCTGAATCACAATCGTATACATTTTCCAAAAGCTGTCGTGCAGATCGAGCTGAAGAAGTTTCTCGGCGATCCGCAAATGAGCGGTCGAGCTGACGGGCAGGAATTCCGTCACGCCTTCCACGAGGCCGAGAATCACCGAGATAATAAAATCATTCATATTTTCAATTCTTGCCGCCCTTTAGTTCTTTCCGCCTGAATCAATCGTTTTCAGCTCCGCCTCCACCATCTCGCGCACCAGCTCTTCGAACGAGCCGGTCGCCGTCCAGCCCAGAGTCGCTTTTATTTTGGCCGGGGAACCCACCAGATTCGCCGGGTCGTTAGGCCGATCGAAGGAGCGGTTGTGCTTCACGTATTTTTCCCACGGCAATTTCACCACCGCGAAGGCCGCCTCGACGAAATCGCGCACGGAATGCGTTTCGCCCGAAGCCACCACGTAATCATCCGGCTTTTCGTGCTGCAGCATCAACCACATCGCCACGACGTAATCCTGCGCCCGCCCCCAATCCCGCCGGCTTTCCAGGCTGCCCAGAACGAGCTCCTGCTCGAGACCGCGCGCTATCCGCGCGACTGCGTGCGTGATTTTGCGAGTGACAAAATTCTCGCCGCGGCGCGGCGATTCGTGATTGTAAAGAATCCCATTGCAAACGAAGAGGCCGTACGAGTCGCGATAAACCTGGGCGAGCTGGGTGGCAAAAGCTTTGGCGCAACCATAAGGGCTCGAGGGCCGCAGCGGAGTGGTTTCCGTCTGCGGAGATTCCGTCGCATTTCCGAAAATCTCCGAGCTGGAGGCGTGATAGAATCGCACCGGCTCCCCCTGGTCCCGTGCGATCTCGAGCAGCCTCAGCGTGGCCATGCCGATTTCTTCGCAAGTGGATTCCGGAATTTCGAAGCTCAGGCCAACATGGCTCTGGCCGGCCAGATGATAAATCTCGCCCGGCTGCACATCCGCAAAAATGCGGCGCAGGGTGGTTCCGTCCGAAAGATCGCCGTAATGCAGGAAAAGGCGTTTGCCGTAAACGTTCTCATCGCGCCGCAAATGCTCGATCCGCGAACGGAGAAGATTACTCGTCCGCCTAACGACTCCATGAACCGTATATCCTTTTTCCAGGAGCAATTCCGTCAGGTAGGAACCATCCTGGCCGGTGATTCCGGTTATGAGCGCGGTCTTTGCGTTTCGATTCATCCGTTCGCGTTTCGTTCAGGGATCAATCCACGAAAGCGTTGCCTCGCACAAGGACGAACCCGGAATCAATCGGGCGCCCTTTTGTGCGCGGCGATTTCGTAGCTAGACTGCGCGAATCGTTTTCATGAAGACATCGCTCACTTCGACCCTGGCATTTTGCAGTCTCCTCGGGCTGAGCGCTGTCATTCGTGCACCGGCGGCAGGGACCTCCGCGCCGTCCCCATTTCTCAAGGGCGTCACCGTTTCCTGCCAGACCTGGGGCATCGAATGGCAAATGCCGGAGATGGAGAAAACGCTCGATGAATTGAAGTCGTTAGGCGTGAACAGCATCGCGATCCACCCCTACGCGCAAATCCGCGAAGACGGCCATGTGATCGCCGGCCGTCGCTCCGGCGCCAGCACTACCCACATCACGACGCCTCTGCGGTGGGCGCATGAACGCGGGATGTCGGCCATGCTCATTCCCCACATCGCTTATTGGGGGACGAAGTTTTCGTGGCGGGGCGAGATCAATTTTGCCACCCCGGAAGAATGGAACAATTTTTTCACGGATTACGAAACGTGGATCGCGCAGATGGCGACGATCGCCGAATCCGAGCACGCCGAAGTGTTTTGCGTGGGGCTCGAGTTCAGCTACGCGCAGAAATATGAGGAGCGCTGGCGCAAAATCATCGGGGCGGTGCGCGGAGTATATCACGGCAAAATAACCTACGGCGCGAACTGGAATGAATATGCGGAGGTGAAATTCTGGGACGCGCTCGATTACGTCGGCGTGCTCGCTTATTTTCCACTGACAAAAACGAGCGACCCGACCGAATCCGAGATTGCGGCAGCGTGGGAAAAGCGTTGCGCGGAACTGGAGAAGTTCTCCCGGCAAAGCGGCAAACAATTTCTCTTCGTCGAGATCGGCTACAACGAAAGTGCGCGCGCCGCGGCCGAGCCGTGGGCTTTCAAGACTGGTGGCGAACACGCCGCCGAAATTCAGGCGCGCTGCATCGACATTGCCCTCGGTCTGCCGGCCAGACATTCTTTTCTCGCCGGCATGTATTGGTGGAAATGGTTCCCCGAGATACCGCACCACGAAGAGGAAAATTACTGTTTGCAGACGGGGCCGATCAAAGCCCTGATTGCGAAACATTGGAAAGTCGAACAGTGAGGAGTCCGGCTCTGCCTGGTCATTGGACCTACTTGCCTACACTTTTCGTCCGAACTTTTTCTCCAATTCGGTGTGCGAAATCTGAATCATGGTGGGCCGGCCGTGGGGACAACAGTACGGCAGATCGCACTCGAGCAAATCGCTGATTAGTTTTTCGACCTCGAGATAACGCAACGGGTCGTTCGCCTTGACCGCGTGCCGGCAAACCGTCTTCGCAATCATATCTTCGCCGAGCCGCAGCGGCGAGCTTCCGTTGCTGGCACTCTTGAGGCCGTCGATCACTTTCCGCATAAAGGTCACCGGATCCGACACGTCGAGAAACGTGGGCAGGCTGTCGATTTTGAAAGCATTCGGACCAAACGGCTCGATCCCGATGCCCATCTTTTGCAACGTTGCCGCATTCCGCTCGACCCATTCCGCGTCACGCGGCGCAAGCTCGAATGTTTGCGCGAGAAGCAACCGCTGCGAAGGGACGCCCTGTTCCTCCATGCGCCGGCGCAACTCTTCGAACAAAATCCGCTCGTGCGCCGCGTGCTGGTCCACCAGAACGAGCCCATCCTGATTTTCCATCAGGACATAGAGTTTGTTCAGGATGCCGATGATCTGAAATTGATGCGATGAGCTCGCGACGTTGATCGTCTCCGGTGCAGGCCATTCCTCGCGAGGCGCGCGAGGTCGCTCGCCCTGAATATTCTCGGAGCCCGGGATGGCATAGCTCAGTGCAGGCTCGACCAGTTGCGGTTCAGCCGCTGGTTGGGGCGCGGCCGGGGGAAGAAGAATAGTTTCCTGAGGTGTGACCGGCTTTTGAAATTGCTGCTGCCAATCGCGGCGGCCGCTCTCCAGCGTTGCCCGAATCGATTGCACCACGGCTTCGCGCACGGATCCCGGATCGCGAAAACGCACTTCCCGTTTCGCGGGATGCACGTTCACATCCACCGCCGCGGGATCGAGAGCGAGAAAAAGAAAGGTGACCGGAAATTGGCCTTTCATCAGCGCGGTGTGATAACCCTCGCGCAACGCGGCGGTGAGCACAGGACTCTCGATCGCGCGCCCGTTCACAAAGACAATCTGCTGGGCACGGCTTTGACGGCTCACGCCGGCCTGCCCAATCAATCCGCTGATTCGAATTCGGGCCGAACCGGAAGGTGCCTCCACCGGCAAAAGACGCTCCACCAATTCGCTGCCGTGCAGATCGCGAATGCGCTCGAGCAGGTTCGCGGCGGCCGGAAGCTGGAACGCGATCCGGTCGTCGCGCACAAAAGCAAAAGCAATTTCCGGATGGCCCGTCGCTTGCAGGTGAAGCTGATGCTCGATATTCCGGCTCTCGGTATTTTCCGAACGCAGAAATTTCCGGCGCGCGGGCAAGTTATAAAAAAGCGAACGCACTTCCACCTGCGTCCCGGGCGCTTCACCGCCGTCGCGCACCGTTTCGATTCTCCCGCCCGCGACGATGATTTCGGTGCCGGCGATCGCGTCCGGCTCCCGCGTGGTCAGCCGGAAGCGCGACACGCTCGCGATGCTCGGAAGCGCCTCGCCCCTGAAGCCGAGCGTGGCAATGGCCGCGAGATCCGCAGCCGTGCGGATTTTACTCGTCGCGTGGCGCTCGAGGGAAAGCAACGCATCATCGCGCTCCATGCCGCAGCCGTCGTCCACCACGCGCACCAGGGAAATGCCACCGCGCCGGATGATCACTTCGATCTTGCGCGCGCCGGCGTCGATGCTGTTCTCGACCAATTCCTTTACGACGGAAGCTGGCCGCTCCACCACTTCGCCCGCGGCCACCTGGCTCGCAAGAATTTCGGGCAACAGGCGAATGCGGCTCATTTCCATCAATCTAGATTTTCGCTTTCATTCGGCGAATGTTTTCCTTCGGGGCGGGCAAGATCGAGGTGTTCCGCCCAGGCGCCTGGTTTGACTTGACCCGGCGACGCGATAATTTCGGACGACCGATGATCACTGTGACCGATAACGCCGTGCGCCAGCTTCGCGTTTTGCTCGAGGGCCAGGCCGCGAACGAACGAAAAGGCTTGCGTGTCGGCATCGCCAGGGGTGGTTGCTCAGGCCTGCAATACGAGATGTCGCTGGACGCGCAGAAGGCGGGCGATTCGATCGTCGAAAAAGAAGGCGTCGAATTTCTGGTCGATAGCGAGAGCGCGGATTACCTGCGTGGAGCGACGCTCGACTATCGCGATGGTCTTACTGGCACCGGCTTTCACATCGAAAATCCGAATGCGGCGCGGACGTGCGGCTGCGGCACGTCGTTCGAAGCAGCGCGCCCTGCTTGAAAAAGAAACCAGCGCGAAGCCGGCGCGAGTAGATGGATCGAGATTACCTTCGCTACGAAGATTCGTACGGGCGACCGCGGCGAAAAAGTAACTGGTTCGGCTGGTCCATCGCCATCCTTCTCCTGACCGGTCTGGCCTTCGCCGCCTGGCTTGGGAGTTTTTATATTTTCGGCCAGCCGGAACGCGCGGAGAGCTATCGCATCCTTAAAAAGCTGCACAAGATCGATCCGACGAAACGGTTCGAGTTGACCGCGGCGCCGGCCGGGGAATTTCTCAGCGCCAAGCAACTTTACGATCGTTACATCGCGATGAGCCCGACTGAGCTCGGGAAAATAAACGGAGAGCTCGCGCGCAATTACATCCGCAATTTCCAAAGTGTGCGCGGGCTCGTTCCCTATGTGGTCGGGCGTTTCAACATCATGGAAGCGCGTCCGCTGACGCCGGACGATGTTTTCACGTCGGGCATGGTCGCGCTCACGAACGCCGTCGAGCATGGCGAACTGCTGATGGAGCATGTCTACCCTTCCGATCCACAGGTTCTCCCGCTGATGAAGCAAACGCTCGTGACGGGTTTGGAAATCAAGCTCGAACGAACGCACGATCTCTCGGCGGTGCTCCATGCGGAGCGTCTCTCGGATGGACGCATTCTCATCACAACCATGCCGCTGCTTTACGGAAGTTACACGGTCACGCGCGGGAGCGGGACCTTCACGCTCGAGCCGCCGCTCGATTTAAATCTCGCGGGAGGCTGGCCGCTTTTCAAGGAACCGACCCGGCTGGCCGCCGAGTCGCGCTACCGCGAACGCGTGGCGCCGACTCAGCAGATTTCCGCCGTCGCGGGACTGACGGCCACCCCACCACCAGCGGCGGAAAATGCTTTAATTCGAGTGGAACCCGCGCAGCAAGTCGAGCCGCCAAAAGTGGCCGTGGCTACGCCGCCTCCGGCCAAAGCCACACCCACCCCGAAAGGCGGGAAACTGGCCAAGAACAAGAAGGCCACCCCAACGCCTTCCCCTGCCCTTCCGCCTCCGCCCGTGATTGCGAAGAATAATCCAACTCCGCCGCCGATCGCTCCTCCGCCGGCCGTTGTTCCTCCGCCTCCCGCTGCGAAATCTCCGGCGCAGTCCAGCCCCGCGCCGGTTGCCGTCGCCACACCAGTCATCGCGGCATCATCTCCTGTTGTTTCCGCGCCTCCCGTTGCCACCCCGCCAACCGTTGCGCCCGACAACGCGCTCGCGTCAACCGCGGGTGGTGGAACCTGGAAAACATATCCGCCCGGAAAAATGCCGGTCGGCCGCCTCATCACCACGTCTGATCTGCGCGACCTCGCCGACCGCGGGCTCGCGGGGGAACGCGTCTATTTGAGAGGGCAATTCGTGGTCAATTTCACGGAACCGAATCGCGCCGTCTTGCGACCGAAAAACCGTTTGACCGACACGGTGATGCAATTCGCGGGAGGCGGTCAAAACGTCCGGGTGATCGTGGAATTTCCCGCAGGCTACACTCCGCCGGCGCGCGGCGCGACCGTCGACCGCGATGCCGCGCGACCCTATGAGGTGACCGAAGTGCGCAAGAGCGACGGCCAGCTGAATGTTTTCGTGCGCGAGATCATGCAGTGAAATCCGGAGACTCCACTCACCTGCCGCGGTTGGTCTCGATGATCGCCTTGTTGTCCTCGATGGTGAGCGACTCGACTCCGTATTTGTTGGCGAATTCGTCCACGTAACTGTGGACCGAATGAGTGCCAAGAAGTGCTTTCAGCACCGCTTCCGAGGCGCTCCCACCGCTCAAGGAAACCTGCGTAACCTGAATATTTCGCGGATCGCGATCGGCTGATGCGCGCGCGGTGAATTCCCCATTCAGATAGCGCCCTCGAAATCCGAGCTTTTCCAGGGGAATGCTAACCTGAATTCGAGCGACATTGTCTTCGATCGAAACAAACGCCTTGTCCCGAAGCTTGTGACTTTTCGCGATGAGCTGATTGATGTCGTTGGCAGTCAGTTCAATCCGATTGGCTGAACCCGGCGTCGCGTCCGGGGCAGGCGAAAGCACGGGCTCCGCCGGATTTATCTCCAGGTTTCGACTCGCCGTTTCGAAATAATCCCAGCGGGCCTGGACCGCGTTTTGTTCCGCCTCCGAGGTTTCGATGCGAGGAAGCTCCCTTGGCTTTGAAGAAGTCACGACATATCGAATGCCCACGTAACTGCCGACGAAAAACGCGAGGATCAGCAAGATGAGCAACGCGACGATCAGGAGACAGCCTTTGCCGAGACATCCTCTCTTCTTGGGCGGCGGTTCGATCCAGTTCGTCATGATTCAGAACCGCGCGCGGCGGCGAGCCGATCCTGCGTCGCGATCAATTTGTCGTAGAGACCGCGCAGACCTTCCGAGAGTAATCTCGTGCCGGTCAACATCGGCATGAAATTCGTGTCGCCATTCCAACGGGGCACGAGGTGAAGATGCAAGTGGTCGGGCACGCCCGCGCCGGCGCAGGGTCCGAGATTCAGGCCGATATTGAAGCCCTGCGCCTTCATCGTCTCGCGCAGCAACGTCTGTCCATGCATGGCGAGCGCCCAAAGTTCGAGGACCTCGTTGTCGCCTAACGAAGAAGCGTCCGCCGTTTTTCGATACGGCACGACCATCAAATGACCCACACTGTAGGGATAGCGATTCATCATCAGGAATGCGTTCTTACGACGCGTCAGCACCAGATGCGCGGCATCATCGCTCGCGCGCGCCGCCTCCGAGAGAAAATCCGGGTTCGGCTTTTCCTGCTCGAAATATTCCACGCGCCAGGGACACCAGAGCGTTTCGATCTCTGCTTTGGGAAACTCCGCCTGGTCTTTCAATCGGACGCGAGCCTACGAATAGCAGCGCCAAAGTCGAGCAGGGTTTTGGCAGAAATCGCCCGCGCCAATCAAGCGCGCACGAGAAGAATGTAACGCTTTCCGTAATTGCCGGCCGGCCTCGACATTCCGATTTTCGCCGGCACGGCCTCAGGCAAACGCGGAAGCAAACCGTCCAATTCGTCGTCCGGCACAACCAAGGCGTCGACCCTGCCCTCGCTCCACGCCGCCGCCGCCTGGTCCGGCTCGAGAAATTCCGTCTGGCGCAGATACAACAGCATCCCTTCATCTTCACCGCCGACAACGGCGTAGCGCCACTTCTGCGCGGCTGCTTCCTCCCGGACTGCCTTTCCAAAAACGGCAAACGCGTCGGTGTGGTTGCGATACCCGAGAAAAACTTTCCGGACCGCATATCCCGGCACAAACACGCCTGCAATTACGATCGCAACGGTGCAGCAGATTCCAGTTACCGCCCGGGAGGTTTCCCGCTTGCGCAACTCCGCCACCACGGCGGCGAGCAGCAAACAGAGCGGCGGCACAATCGGAAAGATGCGATCGATCCGCTTGGAGGGAACGAAGGACATCACCATCAAGCCGCCAAGGCTCCAGGCGACGAGCCAGAATGTTTCCGGCGACATCGCGCGCAACCAATCGCGAACCTTCAGCCTTCGCTTTCGCAGCCCCAGCACCGGCAACAGAATCAGAAGAATGCTCCAGGGGGCGAAACGATGCAGCAGATGCGGCAGATAAAAATAAAGGGGCTGCGGCCGATGCATCGCTTCGCTGAAGCGCCCGGCGAATTCTCGCATGACGACGTGCTCCGTGAACTCCGGCACGAACAAGATTCCGCCGATGGCCCAGGCCAGGAAGACCGCGAGCGACGCCGCCCACGGCCACCATCCGCACCACGCGGACGGCGCCTGATCTCCCCCTCGCGCTCTCCATTGGAAAGCAATGATGCCCGGTAACAAAAACGCATAAACGATTGGACCTTTGATCAACATGGCGGCGCTCAGCAGAGCGAAAAAGAGGAC
>JBEEHO010000288.1:0-3884 GCA_041167425.1 Verrucomicrobiota bacterium
GGGCCCATTATCCGCCCGCATCAGCTGTTGCCGCAGTTTTCCGCGCCTGGCTTCGGGCGTTTCTCCTGGCAGAACTTCGCGCTCGGCGTCAGCTTTCTGCTGTTCGGCCTGTTCAAGAAAGTGATCATCGCGGACAGCATGGCCGCCTATGCGTCGCCCGTATTTGCCTCCGCGGCGAACGGCGGAATGCCGGGTTTCGTCAATGCCTGGGGAGCCGCCCTGGCCTACACCTTCCAGATCTATTTCGACTTCTCCGGCTATTCGGACATGGCGATCGGGCTTGGCCTGATGTTCGGTTTTGTTTTCGCGAAAAATTTCGATTCGCCCTACTGCTCGGAATCGATCACGGATTTCTGGCGGCGCTGGCACATCTCGCTTTCGACGTGGCTGCGCGAGTACCTCTACGTTCCGCTCGGCGGCAACCGGAAAGGCATCCCCCGCACTTACCTTAATCTTATCCTCACCATGCTGCTCGGCGGCCTCTGGCACGGCGCTTCGTGGAACTTCGTCATCTGGGGCGCGATGCACGGCGGCATGCTCGCCTTCGAGCGCAGCCAGGGGCGCGAAGGTTTTTATCATAATCTTCCCAAACCGCTGCGCATCGCCTTTACCTTTGTCATCGTCCTGCTCGGCTGGGTCTTTTTCCGCGCGGCTGATTTGCCCCGGGCCATCACCTATCTCGCCAGCATGTTTGGGCTGGGCCACGCGCATCCCAGCGCCGCGCTGCTCAGTGGAATTCTTTACAAGCCCTATTACCTGCTCTCGATCGGCATCGCCGCGCTCGTGGTCTGGGCCGGGAAGCAGACCTGGGATTGGACCCAGCGCATGACGCTGCCGAAGACGGCAATTTGTTTTGGCCTGGGCTGGCTCGCTTTGGTCGTCCTGGCCACCCAGGAATATAACCCATTTATCTATTTCATTTTTTGATGAGGCCTAACGACCGAATTATCCGCGAAGCTGTTTCTGCCTTGGGTAGCGCGGGCGTCTCGCCCGTTGGTTTCGGCGTCTCGCCGAAACAATCTTCCCGAAAGGTGCGCGCCGGCGAGACGCCAGCGCCAGCGCGCGAGACGCGCGCGCTACCCAGACCTTTGTCTGTCGATGCCTAACCAGGACTCCATCGTGCCCAACGAAATTCCACCGGTCGGAGGCGAAGAGCCGCGCAAGCCGACCCATTCGCTTCCGCGCTACAGCGAGCCGACGCCGGAAACGCATCGGAAAGTAACGCGCGAAGAGGAAGCGGAGCTCGCCCTCAAACACACCATCTACACGCCCGGCACGCGCTGGCTGCTCATCGCGCTTTTTATCGTTACCATTACTTCGGTCCCCGCGATTCAATTCGCGGTCGAGCTTCGTTCTCCGCGATCCTCCGGCGGGCTCGCCACCTTCGACATCTACAAGGCGCTGCCGGCCTGGGCAAAAATTCGGACAGCACGGAGCGTGGCGGATCTGTGGCACCTCCTCCCGCGCGCCGCCGATCTTAAGGCCGCGGAGAAATCGATCGAAACCGAGTCGGTCGTTTCGGCGTGGCTCCTGCCCCGCGTGCAATCGCTGCTCACCGGAAAACTCCGCGCCGGCAACGAGCAGGTCTATCTCGGCCGCGATGCCTGGCTCTTTTATCGTCCCGACGTCGATTACATCACCGGCCCGCCCTTTCTCGACCCCGCCCGGCTTCGGCACCGCGTGCATGCCGACCGGGTCCAACCCGAGCCCGTCAAGGCCATCGTCGATTTTCGGAATCAACTCTCCGCCCGCGGAATTGATTTGATCGTCATGCCCGCACCGATGAAGCCGGGCGTCGACGCAAACAAACTCTCTCCCCGCGCCGATCAGACCGCGCTTCTCCACAACGCCTCATTCGCCGAGTTCAAAGCGCGTTTGGAAAAAGCCGGCGTGCGTGTCTTCGATCCCGGCCCTTTATTGCTGAAACGCAAAACCGCCGGAAGCAACGCGGCGCTTTACCTGGAGAGCGATACGCATTGGCGGCCGGAAACCATGGAGTTCGTCGCCGAAAATCTGGCGGCAATGATTCCGCCATCCACCACCGCGGCTCGCGCGCCCGTCCAGCTCGCGTCGAGAGAAGTCAGTAATCTGGGCGACATCGCGCGGATGTTGAGCCTGCCGCCGTCGCAGAATCTTTACCGCCCCGAAAAAATCACGATCCACGAAGTCTTGTCCGGCAACGCCATCTGGCGTTCGAGCAACGACGCCGACATCCTGCTTCTCGGCGACAGCTTCTCGAACATCTTTTCACTCGATGCCCTCGGCTGGGGCGAATCCGCCGGGTTCGCCGAACACCTCAGCCGCGCCCTAGGCCGTCCGCTCGATTGCATCCTGCGCAACAGCGATGCCGCTTACGCCACCCGGGAAATCCTGAGCCGCGATCTGGCGCGCGGCCGCGACCGGCTCGCGGGAAAGAAGCTGGTCGTGTGGGAATTCGCCGCGCGCGAGCTGGCCTTCGGCGATTGGAAAATGATCGACATGAAACTTGGGCAACCGCCGCCCGCCCGGTTCTTCGTGCCGAAACCCGGCGAAGAAATCGTCGTGAGCGGAACGGTCGAAGCCGCGTCGACCGTGCCCCGCGCGGGAACCGTCCCCTATCGCGATCACATTCTCGCCCTGCACCTGACCGATCTCACCACACAAGGCCGGCCGCTCTACGCCGGTTCCGAATCGCTCGTTTATCTCTGGAGCATGCGCGACAACGTGCTCACACCCGCGGCGCGGCTCCGTCGCGGCGATCAGGTCACGCTTCGGCTCAAGCCATGGGCCGACGTCGCCGTGCAATACGAAAAGATAAACCGCAGCGAAGTCGAAGACCCCGCCGTGCAACTAGAAGAACCGGCGTGGGGTGAGATCGTTCCCTGACCAAGCGCGTCGATAACCCGGCCTAACGAGCGGCAACCCTCATGCCAGTAACAAAGTCTGCCGGCACAGTCCCTATGAATGGGCAAAGGACAGGATCCCCGCAGTTGGTGGCGTCCGACTGGATATTAGGGGACGTGAGCGTCACCGGTTGCGGCGTTGCCCAAAAACTGCCGCTCCCATACGGCGATCCTTGCGCGGTGACGGAGAAACTTGCGTTGCGATCCACGATCAGACAGACGAATCCATTCGCATTCGTGGTAGCCGAGAAAGTGTATTGCGCGCCCTGGACCATGACGAGCATACCCTGCAATCCGGAGCCGTCGTAAACGTTTGTTACCTGCACGGTGACGCAGGTGGTGAGCTGGGGATCGTCGAGGTTGTGGCAACCGCCCAGTTTCTTGAT
This sequence comes from Verrucomicrobiota bacterium, assembly GCA_041167425.1. Classification (GTDB taxonomy): domain Bacteria; phylum Verrucomicrobiota; class Verrucomicrobiia; order Chthoniobacterales; family UBA10450; genus AV80. The sequence goes on from JBEEHO010000288.1 coordinate 3,269, forward strand.
CGTGCCATTGTAGGTCAACGTCCGTGGCGCGAAAACGAAGGCGCCGGCATGGATCCAAAGGCCGGCCAAAATATCGAAGGTAAAGTAGCCCACCCGCCTGGGCGGGCGCTTGAAGAGCCTTCGCGGAAGGCCGATGGACAAATCGATCGCCGTGCCCGGCCGCAGGCTTAACCGGTTTCCTTTGTGATCGCGCACAGCAAGATCGAAAATGCCGTAAGAGTCCAGCCGGCGCACGCTGCCGTCCTCCCATTTGCCGGTGAAATCGCCCGGGGCTGCCGCACGCTGCCAAGGGCTCGTGATATCGAACAAAGTAAACGCGAGATCCACCTTGCCGCCGGCCTTCTTTCCCCCTGCCCCGGCGAGGGCGTTCGCCGGCACTCGAATGCGCGATGCGCCCAGTTCGATATCGAGCTCGCGCGCGGGATCGAATTTCACCCGATAGGCAACCGGCCAAACCACGACGGTATTGATCCCAGTCGCTTTCGAGTCGAACACTCGTGTATTCGACACGTATCCCTCGGCGGCGAATGTCACCACCACCCGGCTCTCCGGTTTCGCCAGCTCGATCGTAAAGGCGCCATCCTCGCGTGACTTGCCGACCGCCTTCCCTCCCAGC
>JBEEHO010000289.1:0-10838 GCA_041167425.1 Verrucomicrobiota bacterium
GCCACCGTGCGGGCCGCGATCCTGGCGCAATTTCCCAAGATCTCGCTCGGATTCGCGAAGGCGAGCGACACAACCGATGTTCACACTTCCGGCTTTACGGTCACAGCCGATGTCCCGATTTTCGACCGCAACCAGGGTGTGCTTGCGACCGAACGTGCGACCCGCCAGAAGCTGCTCGATGAATATAACCAGCGCGTCTTCGAAGCTCATTCGGATATCGCGACGGCGCTGTCCGATATTCGCTGGCTCAATCGCCAGGTCGCCGCGGCCGAGGAAGCGCTTCCGATTTTTGAGCGCCTGGTGAAATCCGCGGAGACAGCCATGCAGGAAGGCCACACCGATGTTCTGGCGTATTTCACCGCGCGCAGCAGTCTCATTCAAAGACGCGTGCAGCTGGTGAAACTAAAAGAGCTATTGTTGGAGGCGCAGACCGCGCTCGAGATTGCGTCAGGCCGATTTATCCCATCGAACAAAACCGTCCATCTGAAGTGAAAAAGTTTCTCCGCATTATCGTCGTGGCGGTCCTGCTCCTGGTGCTGCTGCTGATCGGGCGTTGCACCTGGCGTCATTTCAGCGGCGCAAATGAGGAGAAAAAGGAAGGGCCGACGGCGCTGGTGGAAGTCGCACCGATCAGCCGCAAAACGATTGCCGAAAGACTTACCGCGTACGGCAGCGTCATCGCGCAGCCCGGCAAAACGCATTCCGTCACCGTCGGTTTTGAAACACGCGTGCGGCACATTCTCGTCGCGCCGGGTCAATTGGTGCAGGAGGGCGATCCGCTGGTGGAGGTGGAGGGAAGCCCTGCCGCGCAATTGCAATTGCAGCAGGCGAAAAACGCCGCGGAAATAGCGACGCGGGATCTGAAGCAGGCGCAGGAGCGGTTCAATCTGAAACTCGCCACGAATCAAGACATGAACACGGCGGAGAAAGCCGCGCGCGACGCGCAAGCGCAACTTGCGGCCTTGCAGCGCTCGGGAGCGGGCGGCGACAACCGGATCAAGTCGGATATGACCGCGGTAGTCAGCAAAGTAAATGCGCAGGACGGGCAGATCGTTCCCGTGGGCAGCCCGCTGGTGGAGCTGGTGGCCGAAGAAGAGATCGAAGTGAAACTCGGCATCGAGGCGGAAGATTTGTCCGCGCTCCAGGCCGAACAGCCGATCACTATTTTTCCGGTGAACAATCCTGACCAACCCGAGGTGAAGGCAACGGTGCGATTGATCACGCGCCGGATCGATCCCACCACCCGGCTCGTGGATGTTTATGTCGCGCTGCCGAAAGGGACGAAGCTGTTGCTCGATGGCTTTGTGCGCGGCGACTTCGAGCGCACCGCCGAGAACGCGCTGGTCGTTCCGCGTTCCGCCGTCTTGCCGGAAGAAGAGGGCGGCTTCCAGATTTTCACCGTGGAGAAAGATCACGCGAAGAAGCACGCCGTGAAGGTGGGAGCGCAGAATGAGAAAGAGGCGCAAATCATCACGCCCGATTTGAAGGAAGGCGAGATCGTGGTCACTGTCGGCAATTACGAGCTGCAAGACGGCATGGCGGTGGAAGTGCCGAAGACAAAATGAATTTCACGGCGTGGGCGCAACGTCACGCGCGCTCGATCTTATTTTTGCTCGGCGCGCTCGCGCTTGCGGGCGCCGTCGCCACCTTCTCGCTGCCGGTAGCCCTTTTCCCGATGGTGAGTTTTCCGCGGGTGCGAATCAGTCTCGATTCCGGCGACCGCCCGGCAGAGCAGATGGCGATCGAAGTGACGACGCCGGTGGAAGGAGCGGTGCGCGCAATTCCCGGCGTGCGCAATGTGCGCTCAGCCACCAGCCGCGGCAGCGCGGAAATTTCGATCAACTTCGACTGGGGCGACGACATGGTTTCCGCCATGCTCCAGGCGCAGTCGGAGGTGAACAAAATTCTGCCGACGCTGCCCAGCGGCACGACCTTCAATGTGGAGCGAATGGATCCGACGGTGTTTCCAGTTATCGCTTACAGCCTGACCTCGAATTCCCAATCGCTGGGCGAGCTTCGCGATCTCGCGCTCTACACCTTGCGCCCCGCGCTCTCGACCGTCCAGGGCGTGTCGCGCGTCGGCGTGCAAGGCGGGCGCACCGAGGAATACCGCGTCACGGTCGATCCGGACAAGCTCCAGTCCTTTCACATGACGCTAAGCGAAGTCGCGACGGCGCTTTCCGCTTCGAACGTACTCGTCGCGGTCGGGAAACTCGAGCAATACAGCAAACTTTATCTCGTCATTTCGGACACGCGTTTCAAGAAGTTCGAGGAAATCGAGCACACGGTCCTGCGTTCGACGCCGGACGGCGTGGTGTTGCTCGACGATGTCGCGACGATTGAGCATTCGACCGAGCCGCAATGGACGCGCGTGACGGCGGATGGCCGCGATGCCGTGCTCTTCCAAGTCTATCAGCAACCGGGCGGCAACACGGTCAAGATCGCAGACGGGATCAAGGCAAAGCTCGCGCAGATTTCGAAACAGATTCCCGAAGGCGTGAAGATCGCGAACTGGTACGACCAGAGCGATCTCATCGTCGCTTCGGCCCACAGCACGCGCGACGCGGTCCTCATCGGCATCGCCCTCGCCTCGCTCATTCTGATTCTCTTCCTGCGCAACTGGAAGGTCACGTTGATCGCGGCGTTGACCGTGCCCGCGGTGCTGGCCGCGACGATCCTATTGCTCTTCGTCTTCAACATGAGCTTCAACATCATGACGCTGGGCGGCATGGCCGCCGCCGTGGGCCTGATCATCGACGACGCGATCGTAATGGTGGAACACATCATGCGCCGCGTGCGGACCGAGCACACGGACGATTCGCGCGGGCGCGTTCTGCGCGCCGCCGCGGAATTCACGCAGCCCCTCGCAGGATCATCCGCGGCCACCATCGTGATCTTCGCGCCTCTCGCGTTTCTCACCGGCGTGACCGGCGCTTTCTTCAAGGCGCTCTCCCTCACCATGGCCGCCAGTCTCGTGATTTCATTTCTGATCGCATGGCTCGCGGTGCCGATTCTTTCCGCGCGGCTGTTGACGGCGAAGGACGCCGAGATCGAGAAACACGGCCGGTTCACGCGCCGAGTCCATGAGCGCTATCGCAAGATCATGACGCGCCTTCTCGCCCGCCCCTCGCGCGTTTTGATTTTTCTTTTGCCTCTCCTGCTGCTCGGCTTCATCGCTTTTAGAAATGTCGCGTCCGGTTTCATGCCCACGATGGATGAGGGCGGTTTCATTCTCGACTACGTCGCGCCACCGGGAACTTCGCTGACGGAAACCGATCGCCTGCTCCGGCAGGTCGAAGAAGTTTTGCACGAGACCCCGGAGGTGCAGACGTATTCCAGGCGCACTGGCCTCCAACTTGGCGGCGGCCTGAGCGAATCGAACATCGGCGATTTTTTTGTCCGGCTGAAATCCTTTCCGCGTCGCGATATTGAGGAGGTGATGAATGACGTCCGAACGCACATCGAGGAACACATTCCCGGCCTTGAAGTCGAGCTTACCCAATTGATGGAAGACCTGATCGGCGATCTCACGAGCGTTCCGCAACCGATCGAGATCAAGCTCTATAACGACGACGAAAAAACGCTGAACGCACTGGCGCCGCGCGTGGCTGAAGCAGTGCGAAAAGTAAATGGAATCGTGGAAGTGAAAAGCGGCATCGTCCCCGCGGGCGATGCTCTAAACATTGAAGTCGATCGCGTGAAAGCCGGGCTCGAAGGAATGGACCCGGATGCGATCACCAAGTCGCTCAACGATTACCTGAGCGGAAACGTCACGACCAAAATTCAACGCGGCCCGAAGCTCGTCGGCGTCCGCGTCTGGATTCCCCGTCCCGCGCGTGAGGCCATGCATAATATCGAAGAGCTTTTGTTGCGCGCGCCCGATGGGCATCTCTTCCCGCTGAAACGCGTCGCAACGCTTTCGACGCTGACCGGCCAGCCGGAAATCACCCGCGACGATTTGCGACGGATGGTCGCGGTCACCGCGCGGATCAGCGGCCGCGACCTTGGATCGACGGCGGCCGATGTGAAACGCCTTCTCGATCAGCCAGGTCTCCTGCCTAACGACGTGCCCTACACCCTCGGCGGATTGTACGAGCAGCAACAAATCGCTTTCCGCGGTCTTACCATCATCCTGATCGCCGCGGTTGGACTCGTCTTTCTCCTCCTGCTCTTCCTTTACGAATCGTTCCGAGCCGCGTTCGCGATGATGTTGACGACGCTCTTCGCGGTGGCGGGCGTTTATCTCGGTCTCTGGCTCACGCGCACCGAATTCAACATCACCTCACGCATGGGCATGACCATGATCATCGGCATCGTGACGGAGATCGCGATCTTCTACTACTCGGAGTATCGCGATCTTCCGCCGGGTGACGACCGTTTCATTATTGCGGGCATCAATCGCATGCGGCCGATCGCCATGACCACATTCGCCGCGATCCTCGCGCTCCTGCCGCTCGCCCTGGGAATCGGTCAGGGCTCGGCGATGCAGCAACCGCTCGCGATTGCAATCATCTCCGGGCTGCTCTTCGGCCTCCCGCTCGTGCTGATTGTGCTGCCGACGCTGCTGGCCGCGTTCGGCGGACGGATCGCCCGATCGGAGTGAACGCGCGTCAGATAGGAGCCGGCTCGGTGTCGCCCTAACGGACGCGCTGGAATCAAAAACGCAGCACTGGCAAGAGTCCGTATTCGAACCCTGGCGACCGCTGGCTGGACTCGAGCGAGGCCCTTGGAAAGCGCCGGCTTAGTGAGGGCTGATGCCTTGCGCCTGCTTGTCCTGAATGTTTTTGTTGCTAAAGCTTCCCGCAGTCTGGGCCTGCTTGGCTTCAGCCGAATCAGCTTCCGCCCAATGCGCCTGGATGTTGCTGCCCAGTTGTTTTGGAATCCACACCATCGGCGTTCCGTTCTTGCCGAGAGGCGCGCTGTTCTTGTCTTCCGCGGCAACCTGCCCGGAAATATTCAGCCCCGCTCCCACGTCGATTTTCATCGCGACACCGCCAGCAGCGAACTTCTCGGACGAAACGGAGTTCGCCATAACCTTCTTTTTACCCGCGGAGACCACCAACGCATAATGGCTGCCTTTCGGCGCGCTCTTCGAATTGAACTGCACCACGTAACTGCCGGGCTTAAGAGTTCCGGTCGCAAAAGTTCCCTTCGCATCGGTTGCGCCTTTGTAGGCTGCCTTGCCGCTCGAGTCGGCAATCGTGACGTTAATCTGAGGAATCGCGCCATATGCCATGCAGACAGCGCCAAGCAGGAGCGACAAGACCGTAGTGCGGAGCAGGTTTTTCATGTGACAATAATAACAAAGGATCTCGGCAACGCCAGTGCCGCGATCACAGCCCTAACTCCCCACCAAGCGTCCGTCGAATTCCGCCACCGGCAACTGGCGCCCGCTTGATACTTATCTGCCGTCTCCGCGCTGATTCGGGGTTACTCCCTGAGCTTGTTTGTCCTGGATATTCTTGGCGCTGTAACTACCTGCAGTCTGCGCTTCCCTGGCTTCGGCCGAATCAGAATCCGCCCAATGCGCGGCCATGTTGCTGCCTATTCTTTTCGGAATCCACACCATCGGCTTGCCATTCTTGCCCATGGGCGCGCTGCCCTTGTCTTCTGCCGCAACCTGTCCGGTAATATTCAGGCCCGCGCCCACGTCGATTTTCATCGCGACACCGCCAGCAGCGAATTTCTCGGCAGAGACAGCGTTCGCCGCAACCTTCTTCTTACCCGCGGAGACGACCAGCGCATAATGACTGCCTTTCGGCGCGCTCTTTGAACTGAACTGCACGACATAGCCGCCGGGCTTAAGAGTTCCGGTCGCGAAAGTTCCCTTCCCATCTGTCGCGCCTTTGTAGGCTGCCTTGCCGCCCGAGTCGGCGACAAGAACGTTAATTTGAGGAATCGCGCCATGCGCCATGGAAACAGCGCCAAGGAGAAGCGACGAGATAGCACCGCGGAGCAGGTTTTTCATGCAAGAAAAATAACAAGACCGGATCGATCCGCCAAGCTCAAAACATCGGACTCGCGCCGATCCGGACCTAATGCGCGATTCAACCGAGCTTCGAAAAAGCTGAGCCTGAAAAAAAACGGTTACGTCCCGCTTTAAAATCCACGCGAATCGTCGTGGATTTTTTGAATATTTTGGCGAGGCACGATATTTCTGGTTCGAGACGAAATTTCTTCGGCTGATCCTTTCTCGGCCCAATGCCCCGGCATATTACTGCCAAGCATCGGTGGGATCCAGACCATGATCTTTCCGTTCTTAACCGCGCCGTTCGCTTCCGGCGAGACTTGACCGGTAATGTTCAAACCGGATCCGACCTCCACCCTCAAGGCCACGCCGCCGCCAGCGAACTTCTCTCCGGGAACGCCGTTAGCCACCACCTTCTTCTGCCCCGCGGAAACAACGATCGCATAATGATTGCCTTTCATAGCCGCGGCCTTTGCATTGAGTTGCACGACATAATTGCCGGGCTTGAGACCGGTAGTCGAGAAAGCGCCGCTCGCATTCGTCGTGCCTTTAAACGCGGCTTTCTCGCTGGCGTTGGAGACGGTCACGGTCATGGCGGGAATCCCGCCATGAGCCAGAGAGACGGCGAAAAGAACGAGAGATACGGCAGTACTGCGGAGGAGCTTGGTCATTTAAGAATAATTTCAAATCCCGGTTCGAAGGGCGAGCCGGAAAACAACATCGACCGATTTGTTTTCCGCCTGAGGCAATCAAGCCTTGGACTTCACCCAGGCGTCCACGAGTTCCTCCAAAACATCGAGTGGCACCGCACCGTTCGTCAGGACCACTTCGTGGAATTGCCGGAGATCGAACTTCGCGCCGAGCTGCTTCTTCGCCTTCTCGCGCAGCTCCAGGATCTTCAGCATCCCGATCTTGTAAGCCGTGGCCTGGCTCGGCATGACGATGTAGCGATTGATTGAGTCGATACAATCGGTCTCGGCATTCGGCGTGTTCGTTTTCAAGTAATCGATCGCCTGCTGGCGCGTCCACTTTTTCGCATGAATGCCGGTATCGACTACCAGCCGGCCCGCGCGCCAAAGCTCGAGCGAGAGCCGCCCGAAATCGGAATACGGGTCCTGATACATCCCGATCTCTTTCGGAGTCAGCTCGCTGTAGAGTCCCCACCCTTCGGTATAAGCGGTGTAACGGCCGCCGAACTTCCGGAATTTCGGAAGGCCTTTCAATTCCTGCGCGATGGCGATCTGCATGTGATGACCGGGAATTCCTTCGTGGTGCGCGAGAGACTCGAGCTCGTAAGTCGGATTGTTCTTCATGTCCGCCAGGTTCACGTAAAACATCCCCGGCCGTGAGCCGTCGGGCGCGGGCTGGTTGTAAAACGCCTTGCCCGCGGAACTCTCGCGGAATTTCTCCACGGCTTTGACCACGATGTCGGCCTTCGGCTTGGTGATGAACAATTCGTCGAGCCGTTTTTTCATGTCGTCCACGATCTGCGTCGCCATCGCGAGATACTTCTGCTGTCCCTCCTCGGTTTGCGGCAAATAAAATTGCGGATCTTCGCGCATGAATTTGAAGAACGCCTGCAGGTCGCCCTTAAAGCCGACTTTCTCCATGATCTTGCGCATCTCGCCATGGATCCGCGCGACTTCCTTCAAGCCGGTTTCGTGAATCTGGTCCGCGGTCAGCTTCGTCGTGGTCGTGCGCCGGAGCGCGGAAGCGTAGAAGGCCGCGCCATCGGGAAATTTCCAGACGCCCGCATCGTCGTTGGCCTTTTTTTCCAAGGCCTGCAACGCCGCGACCAGTTTTCCGTAAGCCGGCTTCACGGAATCGGTCAGAGCTTTCCGCGCGTCCGCGAGCAAACGATCGCGCGTAGCCTGGTCGACATCTTTCAAGGCGCCGACTTTTTTTGAGAAATCTTCCAAGAGCGGGCTGTTGGCTCCCGACCCTTCGAACGGTTGTCCCTTGGTGACATTGGCGCAGGCCGCGAGCACGAGCGGGAAAACAAACCTGGGCGGAATCACGCCGTGATCCTCGCGTTCCTTCAGATTCACGATCAACTGATCGAACAACTTCGCCATGCCGTTTAGCCGCGCGATGTAGGCCTGCGCATCCTTTTCGTTGTCGATCTTGTGGATGTTGATCAGGAAGGTCGGCGTCTCGGAGTGAAGGCCACCCATCTGGTTCACGGGATAACTGTCGAACCGGAATTGATAAGCCTCGACGTCGCGCGCGGTGTTGAATTCAAAAAGCTCGACGCTGAGTTTTGTTTGCGCGTCGAGCTTCTCTTTCGGGAACTGCTTCTTCAGCTCCGCGAGATTTTTCTGCTCCGTCTCCAGATCGCGTTTGGCCGCTTCGTCCGAGATGTCGTTCCACTGGTCGTAATGCGTCTTGATCCCAAGCTGCGACTCGATCTGAGGATGAGTGGCGACGAATTCGTCGAAAACTTTGTCGAGGAATTCATTCGCGCGTTTCGATTCAGTCGCGAGGTCCTTCGGCGCCGACGGAGTCTCCGCAAACAGGAACGGTGTTGCGCCTAACGAGAGCAGGACAATCGAGCTAACCAGGAATTTTTTGCGCATAAATAAATGAATGAATGAAACCATGCGTGTCATCCCGAGGCGCGTAGACGCCGAGGAACCTCGCATCTGCAATTTTCGCCTCCTCCGAACGAATGTCGAAGGCCTTTTGTCAGGCGATGACTTTCCTCTCGAAAACCGAAATTCTTATTCGGGCGTTGCCTTTTCCGCGCCCAGGCCTGTATTCGCGCGCACGCTCAATTCCGCAAATCGCATTTCCGAGCGCGGTTCGCGACGAAGCAAAGTTCCGATAATGGCGCCCAGGAAACCCAGCGGAATGCTAAGAATACCCGGGTTCTTCAACGGGAAAATCGGTTGCCCGTGGATCAACGCCTTCGCGTCCAGTCCCATCACGCTCGGGCTGATCATGATCAGCACAATCGAGCTGGCGAGGCCCACCACGAGACCACTGACCGCGCCGGCCGTGTTGAAGCGGCGCCAGAAAATACTCAGCACGATTACCGGCAGATTCGCGCTCGCCGCCACCGCGAAAGCCAGACCCACCAGGAAAGCGACGTTGACGGTCTGGAGCCGGATTGCCAGCACGATTGCCACCGCGCCGACAACGAAGGCGGTGATTCGCGCCACGCGCACTTCTTCGCCGGGACGCCGTTCGCGTCCGTGATGGATCACATTCGTGTAAAAGTCGTGCGCGAAACTGGTGCTGGCACTGATCGTTAGGCCGGCGACAACCGCGAGGATCGTGGCAAAAGCAACCGCGCTGATGAAAGCGAAAAACACTTTGCCCCCGAGGGCTTCCGCCAATAATGGCGCGCTCATATTTTCGATGCTGATCTTGCCGGGAGTCAGAATCGTGGCGGCGCCGAAACCGAGGAACGTCGTCATGATGTAAAAGATGCCGATGAGCACCATCGCCCATACGACCGAGTGCCGCGCGGTCCTGGCATCGGGCACGGTGTAAAATCGCACCAGAATGTGAGGCAGGCCGGCCGTCCCGAAAATGAGCGCGAGCCCGAGAGAGATCAGATCGATGGCGCCCCAGGGAGGTTTGAAGAGCAACCCCGGCTGGAAAAAATTGCGCGTGATCACCGCGCCATCGGAGCCGGTCCAGGTCACGCGGCTGATTGCTTCGAAAAAAGCGCTGAAGCTGAACCCGAAATGTTTCATGACCAGGACCGACAAAAAAGTGCTGCCGCTCATGAGGAGCACGGCCTTGATGATTTGCACCCAGGTCGTCGCCAGCATTCCGCCGAAGACCACATAAACGATCATGAGCACACCCACGCCGATCACAGCCACCTCATAATTCACGCCCGGCAGCAGCAGCTTTACCAGCGCACCGGCGCCGACCATTTGCGCGATCATATAAAAGGTGGAGACCGTCAGCGTGCTGACGGAAGCCATCGCGCGGACGGGTCGTGCGTTCAACCGGTAGGCCAGCAAATCCGCCATGGTATACTTGCCGGCATTACGAAGTGGTTCCGCCACGATCAATAACACCGTCAGGTAGGCGACGAGCCAGCCGACCGAATACATGAAGCCGTCATAGCCATTGAACGCGATCATGCCCGCGATGCCGAGAAAGCTCGCGGCGCTCATGTAATCGCCCGCCACGGCGAGCCCGTTTTGCCACGCCGTGATCCGGCGCCCCGCCGCGAAGTAAGCGACGTCCCCTCGCGATCGCCGCGCCGCCCAGTAGGTGATCCCCAGCGTCACCAACACGAACCCAAGAAACATCGCGAGCGCCGTCGTCATATCTTCTTCCTCGTGCTCATGCTCGTGCTCGACTTTTTGCGCTTCCGATCACGAGCAGGAGCACGATTACGAAACAGAGCCATCATCGAATTGCGAAACAACACCGGCCGCCATCTTATCGAACCGCGCGGCGGCCCTCACGTAGAGAGCGGCGATGATCCAGGCCACGAAGAATTGCGAGAGCGCGAAGAGGTAAGCCACGTTCACCGGCCCGAAGACCTGTTTCTCCATCAAAGGCCGTGCATAACCAATGAGCACCGGCAGCGCAAAATAATAGACAACGAAGAAGATCGTCGCGGGCACGATGAAACGCCGTTTGGCCTTGAGCAGGTTCCGGAATCGCTCACTCGCCGCGAACCTTTCCCAATCGATCGCGTCCGGTTCGTCATCGGCGGTGCGTTCGTGCGGCGGCTTCGGTCCACCGAGCGGCGCGATGTCGGTGGGAGCACCCACGATCGGCGTGGGATCTTGAGGAATATTGGAGTCGCCCGAAACCATTGCATCCTTATCGAGCATGCCATTCGCGAGAACAAGCAAAAGCAAACGCTTGAAAAAGGAAGGCCGCAGGGTCATCCCGAGCC
>JBEEHO010000290.1:0-4648 GCA_041167425.1 Verrucomicrobiota bacterium
GCGCCGGAACGTCAGTGGGGAATGGATTGGCTATCTGAACCGCGATAACGAAATCGTTCCGCCGGCGAAAGGCTGGGCGAATCACGCGACCGTGATGGGTTACTATCTGCACCGGATCAAGAACGAGCGGACGCTTTACCGCGGCCAGGAGATTCGCGGAGGAACGCACAGTTTTTTGCGGGGCAAGGTCTGGCACCGCGTGGCCTCGGAGCGCGAGGATGAACTGGTTTATCGCATCACGCCGGAAGATTTTTCGGCGACGGAATATCCGCTCCAGGTTTCACTCGATCTGACCTACCGAATCGAAGGCTCGCGAGTTGTCATTTCTTTCAAGTTCAAGAATGACGAGCCGGAACTGACCGCGCATGTCGGTTTCGGATTGCATCCCGGATTCTCGGCAACGGCGTTCGACTCATTCCGCTTCGAGATGCCGGCCGGACTTTACCGCCGTCATTTTTCTCCCGAAAATTATCTGAACGGCGAGACGGAAGACATTCGCTTTGAAGGAGGGGAGATGCCTTTCGCGAAAGAGAAACTGCAAGGGTCGTACATTCTCGAACTGGTGGATGTCCCGGATCGCAGCTTCATTTTTACCGATCCGCCAAGCGGACGAGCGGTCGCGATTGACCTAACGAGTGTTCCGTATCTGACCCTGTGGTCCGATGGCGGGCCGTTTCTCTGCGTCGAGCCGTGTTGGGGATTGACCGACCACCACGAGCAGCGCGCCTTCGAGAAAAAGGAAGGCATTCAGAAGATCCCGGCCGGCGAGGAGCTTGTGGCCGGCTTCACTATCGAACCATCGCTAGCGTAATCGGAGTGCATGTCATCCCGAGGCTGGCGCAGCGCGCCGAGGGACCTCGCAACTGCAATCCGCGCTTTCTTCCGAGAGTGTGACGTCGCTGTCAGTGTGGGGTCCCTCGCCGTCTGCGCGGCTCGGGATGACAGCGCACAGCTACAACTGCGCGAACGCCAGATCCAAAACTTCGAGAAGAAAATCAGCGTCTGCTTTTGTAATGCACATCGGCGGAGAGAACCGAATGGTTTGTCCCTGCAACCCGCCCTTGCCGAGCAGCAGTCCCATCTCTTTGCACGTTTCCAAAACCTGGGCGCATTCCGCCTTCGCGGGTTCCTTCGTCGCGCGGTCCTTCACCAACTCGATCCCAAGCATCAGACCTTTGCCGCGCACATCGCCGATGACGTTGTGCTTTTCCTTCAGGCGATTCAGTCCGGCGGACAAATGTTTGCCGATGGTAAGAGAATTCTCCTGCAGCTTTTCACGGTCGATCACATCGAGAACCGCCATTCCTTGCGCGCAAACCACCGGGTTGCCGCCAAACGTGTTGAAGTGAATGCGCTGTCCCAACGCCGCCGCGATTTTCGGTGTGGTGACGACTGCGCCCAGCGGCGCGCCGTTGCCGATCCCCTTCGCCATGCAAACGATGTCGGGGATGACGCCTTGCGTTTCGAAGCCCCAATAATGCGTGCCGGTGCGGCCAAAACCCGACTGCACTTCATCGGCGATGCACACGCCGCCGGCCGCGCGGATGTGTTCATACGTGTGTTTCAAATATCCATCTGGAAAAACGACGCAGCCGCCAACGCCCTGGATCGACTCGGCGATGAAAGCGGCGACCTGTCCCGGCGTCGCGTAATCGAGCAGGTTCTTTACATCCGCCGCGTATTTCTTTCCGGCCTCCGCGTCATCCCGGCCCCAGATGCCGCGATACGGATCGGGGGTCATCGCGTGATGGACTCCAAAGCTATGCGGAACGTTAAACTTCCAGGTGTGATGCGCCGTCAATCCCATGCCCGAGGAATTTCCGCCGTGATACGCGTTGCGAAGCGCGATCACATCGTAGTTCCCCGTGTAAGCGCGCGCCATCAGCAGCGCGAGGTCGTTCGCTTCCGACCCTGAATTCACGAAATAGCAGACCTTCAGATCGCCCGGCATTTTTGCGGCGAGCTTCTGCGCGTAGTTCCCGATATTCGGATGCAAATAGATCGTGGTCGAATGCTGCAGCAGTTCGTTTTGCTCACGCGCCGACGCGACCACCTCCGGGTGGCAATGTCCAACGCTGACCGTCACAATTCCGCCCAGCGCATCGAGGTATCGCCGTCCGGTTTCGTCCCAGACGTACTGCATTTTCCCTTCCACGATCATGATCGGCTTTTTGTAATAGAGAAAAATTCCCGGATTCAGGAATTCCTTGCGGAGGCGCAGCACTTCGTCGGCCGAAGGCCCGGAGTACGGTTTTGGCTGATGATCAAATGGTGGCAGTTCTGGCGTTTTCATTTTTTCTGTTCTGCTGAGCGAGTATTTTGCAGGGCGTTTCTGTGAGACGCCACCGGTTTCGCTCGCCGGTGGAGGCGCCCTACGAGCGCTCGCCGGAAGTCATTTTGCGCAGAGCGAGATAGACGACAAAGGCGATCGCGAAGCCAACGAACCACGCGTAATCGTAAAGCGCGACGAAAAAGTGCGGCGTGTTCGCGGCATCGAGCAGTTTCACGTTCACCAGGAAGCCGGGTAGATTCGGCAGGATCGCGACGAGCAACGAGATCATCGCCACAATGTTTACCCCGTTGCTGAAGCGATATTGGCCGTCCGCGCGATAGAGGTCCTCGACATCGAGTTCGCGCCGGCGCCAGACAAAATAATCCGCGATCATGATTCCGCCGATCGGACCGAGGAGCGCGCTGTAACCGACCAGCCAGGTGAAGATGTAACCGGACGGATCGGCCACCAGTTTCCAGGGCATCATCACGATCCCGAGCAACCCCGTAATCAACCCGCCCATGCGAAAGGAAATGCGGTGCGGCGCGAGATGGGAAAAATCGTTCGCGGGGCTCACGACATTGGCCGCGATGTTCGTCGCCAGCGTCGCGACGCAAAGCGCGAGCATCGCCACCACCAGCACGACGGGATTTTTGAAACGCGTCAGGACGTCGACCGGATCCCAGATCGTCTGACCGTAAATGATGGTCGTGGCGGAAGTGACCGCGACGCCGATGAAAGCGTAGAGCGCCATCGTCAGCGGGAGTCCGAGCGCCTGGCCGAGTACCTGGTCGCGTTGCGAGCGCGCGTAACGGGAAAAATCGGGAATGTTGAGCGAAAGCGTGGCCCAGAAGCCGATCATGCCGGTAAGCGCGGGAACGAAGAAGGCAAAGAATTTTCCGCTTTTCGGCTGGCCGGGATCGAAGGCCGACGGTTGCGAAAGAATCGGGCCGAATCCGCCGGCATTGCGGTACGCCCACCAGAGCAGGAGCAACCCCAGCGCGATCAGCAGCGGCGCCTTGATGTTCAGCAAAATGCGGATCGAATCGATCCCTTTGTAAACGACGAACATGTTGATGCCCCAGAAAAAGAGAAAGCAAAGGAACTGCGCGAGCGTGATGCCGAGCGCGCTCGGGATGTCCGCGGCGGCGATCGACGGAAAAAAGACCGCGAGGATTTTGTAGATCGCGTTTCCCCCGATCCAGGTTTGAATGCCGAACCATCCGCAGGCGACGAAGGCGCGCATCAGCGCGGGGACATTGGCGCCGAGCGTTCCAAACGACGCGCGGCAGAAAACAGGGAACGGAATTCCGTACCGCGTTCCCGCGTGCGCATTCAAAATCATCGGGATAAGGACGATGAGATTACCGAGGAAAATGGTCATGATGGCCTGCCACCAATTCATCCCGCCGCCGATCAGCGATGAAGCGAGCATGTAGGTCGGGATGCAGGCCGACATGGAAATCCAGAGCGCCGCATAACTCGCCACTCCCCAGGTCCTGCGCTCCGACGGCACCGGCGCGAGGTCGGCGTTATAGAGCTTGCTGTCGGGAATCGTGCTCGTGCTCGTGCTCATGATCGTAATCGAATCTCTTTGTCTCAAGCCGAATCGATCACGAGCAGGAGCACGAGCACGATTACGAACATAATAATGCGGTCGACCCGAGATGCGTTGGTTCCCGCTTCAAAAACTGCCCGCGCCCGGTCGTCCCGACAAATTTCCCATCGCGCACCGCGACTTCGCCGCGCACCGTCACCACGCTCGGGCGCCCCTCGATTTTCCATCCCTCAAACGCGCTGTAATCGACGTTCATCATCTGCGTCTTCGCGGAAATCGTCCCGCGATATTCCGGGTCGTAGATAACAAGATCCGCATCAGCGCCGATCTGGATCGCGCCTTTGCGCGGGAATAATCCAAAGATCTTCGCTGCGTTCGTGCTGGCCACATTGACGAATGTGGGCAAATCGATCCGGCCGGTTTTCACGCCGTGGGTGTAGAGCAAATTTATGCGGTCTTCCAGCGACGGAATCCCGTTGGGAATCTTTGTGAAATCATCGCGGCCCATCGGCTTCTGCGCTTGGAAATCGAACGGCGCGTGATCCGTCGCGACGGTGTTCACCAGACCGCTCCGCAAAGCGTCCCAAAGAATTTCCTGGTTCCGTTTGTCGCGCAGGGGAGGGGACATGACGAATTTCGCGCCTTCGAAATCCGCGCGTTCCGCATCGGTCTTATCGAGCACGAGATATTGAATCAGGGTCTCAATCCAGACATTCACGCCGCGATAACGGCCGGCGAGCGCTTCCCGCAGCGCTTCATCGCAGCTCAGGTGAACGATGTAAACATGCGCGCCAGTCAGCTCGGCAAACGTCATCAAG
>JBEEHO010000291.1:0-2901 GCA_041167425.1 Verrucomicrobiota bacterium
CGTTCGTCCTTGATCGCCTGAAGGAATTGAACCTCTCGGACGCATCCCGCAAGTTCGTGGGACGGCTCGACCTGACGCGCGTGGGAGTATTCGGTCACTCGTTTGGTGGCGCCCAGGCCGCCCAATTTTGCCATGACGATCCAAGGTGCAAGGCGGGCATCGATATCGACGGCCAGCCATTCGGCAGTGTTATCAAGGAAGGTATGCATCAGCCATTCATGTTCCTCCTCAGCGCACAGATCCATTCCTCCGATCCGGAGAGCCGCGCCGTGAAGGCCGACATCGAATCGATTTATAGCCGGCTTCCTGTCGAAGGCAGGATGCGGATCGCGATCAGGGGCGCGAACCATTTTACCTTCAGCGACGACGGGGCTTTGTTGAAGAGCTCTCTGGTCCGGCGAACGCTCCGTACGTTTGGCGCGCTCGGTATCGACGGACCCCGCCAGCTGGCGGTGACGGCTTACTGCGTCCGTAGCTTTTTCGACGCCTATCTCAAAAACGAAGGCGGCTCGCCGCTCAAGATTTCATCTGCGCTTTACCCGGAGATCGAATTTATCGAGTGAATCGCCGAGCGCGTTCGATCACCGGGCTTCGGCGGACTCAAGAAGCACTTGGACAGAGAGCGACTTTCCTGGCGGGGAAGAACGGCAGCGTGGGCATAGGCCTGATCGAAATCTATAACGTGAAATAACGCTGTAGCCATGGCCCTGTGGGCCGTTTCCTTCCCGGGACGGGCCGCAGGCCCGTGGCTACAACGAGCGCGCTCGGGGGTCCGCGACCCTCGGTTTCCATCTCCTGGCGATAAAATCTTCGCTTTGACCAGAATAAAAGCTGGACAGGGGTTCCGTTTTCCCGGTAAGAACCTGTCCGTTGCGGCGCCTTACGTGCTAGCAACTCCTGCCTCGTGCGCCTCTCCCAACCGAAATTTTTAGATCGAGTTGCCAGGCGGAGCTCTTTTCGCGCATCGACTTCCCTTCGGCTCCTCCTTGCCCTGGCCCTCGTGGGCTCGGGTGGTTTGTTAGCGTCGCTGGCTTACTCTTCTGGCAAGAGCGAGACAAAAACTGCGGAGAGCGTGGTGGCATCTTCCGCTGCCTCAGCGAGCAACGCACCGGTCTCTGCGCCCGTTTCCAGTGACGCAACTGCGCCTGCATCGGTGGTTACGCCAATCGAGCCTACGGTGACGCTGGTCATTCCCAGCACGACCTCCCTCTTCCTCGCCGGAGTGGAACAGTTCGGCCTCGGCACAGGCCAGATTGATTTGTTCACCGTCACGCTGGGCGGCAATACGGCTAATTCGGATACCTTTGCCGCCGGGAGTCCGGCCACGCTCGCCACGACGAACTCGACGAACGAGAACAAGCCGGACATCAATAATCCGGCCGACATCCGTTTCGACAAGAGCGGAGACTTGCTCATCGCTAATGGAGGCACCAGCAACGCCGATCCGGGCAGTTTCGCCTGCGTGCCGGCTGGGGCGATTACGACTGGAGCGAACTCTTCCACCACGATCACGCAAACCGGGACGAACCCCACTCAAACGGGATCGTTAGCCTACGATTCTCGTGACGGGAGTGCGGCCATCGCGAACCTGGCCGCGAGCTCGGCGAAACAGCTCTATGAGTATCTTCTGAGTGGCACCTACTCCGCTGCCGGCGCGCCCCGCAATCTGACGGCAGCGGGATTCGGATCCCATAGCGTGGTCGAAGTCCCTTCCCTCCCTGCTGGCACTTACGCGGTCGCGCTAACAACGGGCACGGAAGAGGATCCCGCCCACGCAGGGGCAGTAGGCAATAACAAAATCGCGCTCTTCTCCCCGGCCGGCGTGGAAACGGACATCACCGATGATACGACTTTCTCGATCGACGACCCGTATGGCCTCGCGTTCGACTCTCAGAACAATCAACTCGTCATCGCGAACAACTCAGTCTGGCATCGTCTCGTTAGTTTCTACAGTGTTTCGCCGGTAAGCCTGGTAAAGACGATTAACACCACGCGCAAGAACACGTACGTAGCAACCTCTCCCGATGGGCATGTTGCGGTCGCCTGGGTGACCCAATTCGGATACATGCAGGTGCAGGTTTTCGACAACACGGCCGCACGCAATCCGGTCTTCGGTCCAATCCCCTACAACGGTACGTCTACCAGCTCATGCAGTAATCCAAGCGCTACCTACATCTACGGGAATGGCACCGCGATTGTGAATGGCCTTAAGTGGCTTTCAAACAGCAAGCTTTTGGTCGCGGTGGAGTCTAACAATAGTGGGAGTCCGACAGCCAAGAACGGTTTCTACATTTACGACATCACAAACTCCGAAGTCCCGGCGGGGTTTGATGATATTACATGTAACGCGTTCGCGGCCGCACCAATCAATACCGGGTTCCAGCACATCACCAATCACCCGTTTGGGGTCGCCATCAGGAGCGGTTCGTTTGCTTTTGCGGATCCGGCCGGCACCTGCAACGGCAACGGACCCTGTTTCACCAGCATTAATTCGGCGATTGCGAACGTAAGCGCCAGCGGCGGCGTCGTGAGTGTATTCGGCGGGACCTACAGCGAAGCTGTGACGTTGAATAGCAGCAACGTAACCGTAAACATCGACGCCAACGCGACAGTGAATAGTTTCACCTTAACCGCGGGGACGCTCAATTCCGGCGGGGGACTCTGCGCCCAAGCTGGTGGCCCTACCTTGACCCTGGCTAGCGGGAACTGGACGAACAACGGTGGAACGTTCAATCCAGGGGGCGGAACGGTCGCCTTTACCGGGTCGAGCGCGCAAACGATCGGCGGCAGCAATTCCACGATCTTTAACGGTGTGACCGTTAACAACTCCAGCGGAGTAACTCTGAGCAAGGATACAACCGTAGGAGGTACACTTACGCTGACGAATGGGTCGCTAGGTGT
>JBEEHO010000292.1:0-11880 GCA_041167425.1 Verrucomicrobiota bacterium
GAGATGAACGCTGCCGAATTCGGTAGTGTCGTCATTCAAGAGCGCGACGATCCGGTCTTCGAACGGCACCTCGATCCTGATCTCTTCGTTCACTTCGCGCTCGACTCCCGCGCGGTAGGCGTTTTCATCCCACGCAAAAAGCGACTCATCGGTATCATTCATATGGCCACCGATGCCGATCGAACCTTTGGCCACCAGGCGCTGTTCGCCTGCTTTCTTGCCGCGCACATAATGAAGCACGGTATCGCCGCACGCGATGATCGCATACGGAATGATCTGCTTGTGCGTGGGATCGTTTTCCGCCTGCGCGCGCGGCAGAAAAAAATTGTTCCCGCGCGACAGCAGTGTGCCAAGATATTTTTCCGGCTGGAAATTCAGCCCGTGAAAACTGCCGAGCTCATCGAAGAGACTTCGCCGGACCACCAGAACATTTTCTTCAGGCTGGCTCATCGGCGCGAGAGCGCTGACTACCAAGAGTAGGTGAGGCCGAACTGCGGCCCGAACAGATTGAGGCTCGGGTTCGGCTCGGTTTGGCCGCCGTTGGAAAGATGTTGAAAGACGAAGCCCAGGCTCGCCTTCCAGTGATCGTTTAATCTGTAGGAAACGCCGGCCGCGCTCACGACATTGAAGGTGAAATCCTGGCCTTGTGCGCCATTGACATTGGCATGGCTGTCGATCCATCCGAGCCCCACGCCCCCGGAGACGTAAGGGATGAATCGGCTTCCGCGCAGCAAAAAATTATAACGCAAGCCGATCGAGATGCCGTAGTAAAAGTTCTCCGGACCGCGCACAATCGGCTCGGCCACGGCCGAGAAGTAAAACTGATTGTAGCCGCGAAAAAATCCCTCGCGATAAACGGGACCAAAACGCCATCTCGCGGTGATGAATTGCGTGGCAATCTCGTAGCTGTTCGGATTGTTGATAATGCCGAGCATGTAGGCCGTTTCCGTCGCCATCTCGAAACTGGGCGCGTCCGCGTCGTCCGGAGTAAAATGAGTCGAGACATGATCGCCGGCCGCGCGCGCGAGTGGCGCACAAATCGTTACGGCCAGCAAGACAAGGAGAATCCGTAAACTTTTCATCAGGCGGCGCTACGATATTGCGAGTCCGCTGAATTGCAATTGAGCGGCTCGTCTGTCACGGTGTCGTCATGAAACCCCACATTGCGGTTATAGTTTCGCTCTTTGTTTTCACCGCCGGGACGGTCCCAGCCGCGGACGAGTCCGCTGGCAAAGGCCAGCAATTGGCGACTGATTTGTGGAAGGCGAGCGGCGGAGAGAATTGGTCGAAAGTGAAAGAGGTGCACTTTACCTTTGTGGTCGAGAACGAGGGCAAGGCATTGTTCAGCGCGCAACATGTCTGGAACGTCGCGGCCGGCACGGACGAGGTGAAGTGGAAAGACAAGCAGGGGCAGGATCACCAGGTCACCGCCAACCTGGTTACGCCCGCCACCGACGGCGACGCGAAGACGGGATACGCGCGTTGGGTCAACGATTCCTATTGGCTGCTGGCGCCGCTAAAAATCCGCGACGGCGGCGTGAAGGTGGAAGCGGGCGGGCCGAAAGAATTGAATGGCGTGACCTGCGAAACTTTGAAGTTGAGCTTCGAGCAAGTGGGCATGACTCCGACCGACCAGTACGTTTTCTACCTCGATCCGCAAACCAAGCTGGCGCGCGCCTGGGATTACATTCCGAAAACGGGTGAGGGAATGCAGGCGACCTGGGAAAAATATCAAACCTTCGGCGGCTTGAATCTCGCCACCGAACACAACTTCAACGGCAAAACGATCAGGCTCGCGGACATCAAAGTGGTGACGCAGTAAGAGCTGGCGCTCGGAATGACACGGGGGTGCCGGACGCACTTTCCGTATCCGCATCGCCTGCAAATCTTTCGAGATCGAAAGGCAACGGGCTGATCCATCTCTCGCCACCATCGATTTCCAGCGCGGCGGAATGAAGGGCGTGGCGCGGCAGAAGAAGCTGTCGTTCCAGTGCCGGCGTCCAGCCGGTCTCGATGAACTGGAGATAAAGTCTTTCGTCGGGCCCGTAAATTTTATCGCCGACGACAGAATGGCCTAACGAGGCCAGATGCACCCGGATCTGATGCGTGCGACCCGTCCGTGGACTTGCGCGAATAATGCTGAAGCGGTCGCCGGCGCCGCGAGAGAACCGGCGCTCGACGGTTAATTCCGTGCACGCCGGCGCGCCCGCCGGATGAATCGCCTGCTTGAGCCAGATGAGCGAGGGCGTGTGAATGCCCTGCCGGGCGAGAGGCGCCTCCACCATTTTGGAATCCCAATCCGGCCAGCCCCAGACGATAGCGAGATATTCCTTCGCGATGCGTTGCTCCTGCATGAGCAAACCAAAACGTCGCGCCGCCGCGGCATTTTTTGCCACGAGCACCAGCCCGCTCGTTTCGCGATCGAGCCGGTTCACGATCGAAACCTGTCCTCCATTCGCAATTTCAAACGCGAGCAGATGTTTCAGCTCGCCCCAGAGCGTGCGCGCCCCATTCGGTTTGCTCGGATGAACGAGAAGGAATGGCGGCTTCTCCACCACGAGGAAATCATCCTGTTCCGCCACGATCGAGAAATCATGCGCGTCGTTTGCGCGCGACGTATCCGTGGCGGATAAAGCTGCCTTGATCTCGCTGCGAAACATTTCCCGCCATTATAAGACCGGCGAGCGGCCGGTGCACGCGCTCGACGGCGTCTCGCTGGAGATTTCGCGAAATGAATTCGTCGCGATCAGCGGACCGAGCGGGTGCGGCAAAAGCACGCTCATTCATCTTCTGGCCGGCCTCGAGTATCCGACCGCCGGAGAAATCTTTGTCGATGGTCTCGCGCTCCACACGGCGGATGACAGCGCGCTCACGCAATACCGGCGCCGGCGAGTGGGACTGGTCTTTCAATTTTTCAATCTTCTGCCGACGATGAACGCGCTCGAGAATGTGAGCTTCCCCTTGCTCTTGCAGGGCGTGCCGCCATCGGAAAGTGAGAAGCGCGCATCGGAGTTGATCGAGTTGGTCGGTCTCGCCGATCGAGCCACTCATTTCCTTCATCAACTCAGCGGAGGAGAGCAACAACGGACGGCGATCGCTCGTGCGCTGGTCCACCGGCCGGTCTTGTTGATCGCCGATGAACCGACCGGCAATCTGGATTCTCACTCAGCTGCGGCCGTGATGAGATTGCTGGAGAAAATCGGTGCGGAACAACTGACCACACTGATCGTGGTTACCCACAGTGATGAGGTCGCCCGGGCTGCGTCGCGCCGGGTGGAAATGCGCGATGGAAAAGTGGTGCGGGATTCCGGCCGCCCTTCCTGCTCCTGACCCGCTCTCCATCTTGCTCGTCGGGTTGGAGCAAGAGCGGATCATGAGCAAGAGCAGGAGACCGCAAGGCGATTCGTTTGCTTGACCTCGCCCCGAAAACCGCTTTACCTAAACGCCCAGCCTCGACCACGGAGTCACCTTGGAACTAAAAGACATCAAAGCCGTCATCGACCTCATGAAGAAGAACGACTTGTCGGTCTTCGAGATGGAAAAGGACGGGTTCAAGCTGAAATTACAAAAGGGCGCGGGCGACCAAACTGTCTTCGCGGCGCCAGCGGCGGCCCCTGCCGCCGCACCGGCATCGTCTGCGCCGGCGCCAGCCACCACAGCCGCGCCGCCTGCGCAGGAGAGCGCGAAAAGCGCCGGCCTGAGGGAAGTTCTCTCGCCCATGGTGGGGACTTTTTACCGGTCGGCCTCGCCGGAATCGCCGCCGTTTGTGGACGTGGGCAAAGAGGTGACTGAAGAGACCGTCGTTTGCATCATCGAGGCGATGAAAGTCATGAACGAAATCAAAGCGGAAGTAAAAGGCGTGATCGCCGAAGTCGTGGCCGAGAGCGGAAAGCCGGTCCAGTTCGGCCAGGTGCTTTTCCGCGTGCGCTAACGGTGCGGACCGCCTCAATCTCCGAGGTGGAAGGCCATCCGGATAATTCTATCGGAGCCCACCGGCATTTGATCGATGTTTGAGAAAATTCTAATCGCGAATCGCGGCGAGATCGCCCTGCGCATTATTCGCGCATGCAAGGAGCTCGGCATCCGGACCCTCGCCGTTTATTCGGAAGCGGACGTGGATTCGCTCCATGTGCAACTGGCGGACGAAGCGATTTGCATCGGTGCGCCTCCCAGCTCGGAAAGTTATTTGAAGATCGATCGCATCATGAGCGCGGCCGAAGTCGGCGACGTGGATGCGATCCATCCCGGCTACGGATTCCTTTCTGAAAACGCGCACTTCGCCGAGGTCTGCGAGAGCTGCAAAATCAAATTCATCGGCCCGCCTGCGCGCGCGATGCACGCGATGGGTGACAAGAATTCCGCGCGCGCCCACGCCCGCAAAGCCGGGGTTTCGGTCACGCCGGGCAGCGACGGGATCGTCGAGACCGAGCAGGAAGCGCTGAAGGTCGCGCGCAAGATCGGTTTCCCGCTCATGATCAAAGCGGTGGCGGGTGGCGGCGGCCGCGGCATGCGCGCCGCGCACAATGAGGCGAGTCTCGCGGCGGCTTATCACGCGGCGGGGAACGAGGCGGAAAAGGCATTCGGGAACGGAGATGTTTACATCGAGAAGCTGATCGTAAATCCGCATCACATCGAGTTTCAGATCATGGCCGATCAGCACGGCCGCATCGTGCACCTCGGCGAACGCGATTGCTCCATCCAGCGCCGCAACCAAAAGGTGATCGAGGAATGTCCGTCGCCGCTTATCTCACCGGGTCTGCGCAAGAAGATGGGCCACGCGGCGGTCAAGCTGGCGGAGTCAGTCGGTTATCAAAACGCCGGCACGATGGAGTTTTTGGTGGATAACGAGGGGCATTATTATTTCATCGAGATGAACACCCGCATCCAGGTGGAGCACACGATCACCGAGGAGGTGTACGGTTGCGACCTGGTGAAAGAGCAGATCCTGATCGCGGCAGGCGAACGGCTTTCGCCCCATGTCGCTAATGCCACGGCGCGACTTCACGCCATCCAATGCCGCATCAACGCCGAGGATCCCGAGAGAAATTTCCAGCCATCCCCGGGGCGGATCGCATTTTACTACGCGCCGGGCGGACGCGGCGTAAGAATCGATTCGCACGCCTACACCGGATACGTCGTTCCGCCGTACTACGACTCGATGATCGCCAAACTGATCACGGTGGGGGCCACGCGCACTTCCGCCATCGCGCGCATGCGCCGGGCTTTGGATGAGTATTACATCACCGGCATCAAGACGACGGTCCCGTTCCATAGCGCGATTATGCGCAACGCCGAATTTCAAAATGGCACGTATGACACCGGGTTTGTGGATCGGGTCATGAACTCGGACCACTTCGAAATCAAACCGACACCGACGCGGTTGCACGAGTAGTCGCGCTTTGATTCCGGTGGATCTAGCGCGGTGTCGGCTCTACGGCATTCTCGATTTGGGCTACGTCGAAAGCTCCGAGGCAGTCACGGTCGCCAAACAAATGATCGACGGCGGAGTCGATCTTCTGCAGTTACGCGCGAAGTCGCGCCCATCGGCGGAAATCGCGAAGATCGCCGCGGCTCTGCACGGCCACACCGTGGCGTGCGGGATTCCATTCGTGATCAATGACCATCCGGAAATCGCCCGGATCGTGCCGGCGGAAGGTGTGCACGTGGGTCAGGCTGATCTTCCGGTCGCTCAAGCCCGAGAGATTGCCGGGCGCGACTGCATTATTGGCAAATCAACTCACAGTTTCGAACAGGCCATCAGCGCTTTTGACGAAGGCGCGGATTACATTGGCTTCGGCCCCATTTTCGCAACGCCGACGAAACCCGACTATCCGCCGATCGGTCTCGACGATATTCGGAAAGTTCATGAGGCCGTGCCGATTCCCATTTTCTGCATCGGCGGGATCCGGCTGGAAAACCTTCCGGAGGTAATCGCGGCTGGCGCGCGCCGGGTGGTAATCGTCTCGGGTTTGCTTCTGGCCGATGACATCGCATCGTATGCGCGCCGCGCGAAGAAATTGTTGACCTCGTAGCTGACCTCTGACCTCTGCCTTATGTCTGTCCTCATCCTTGGCTCCATCGCCCTCGACACCGTCAAGACGCCCGTGGAAGAACACGCGGACTTGTTAGGCGGATCGGCTTCCTACGCCGCCCTCGGTGCGAGCTTCTTTGCACCCGTGAAGCTCGTCGGTATCGTCGGCGACGATTTTCCGGCATCGGAATTCGAGTTCTGGAAATCGCGCCGGATCGATGCGGAAGGCGTGCAACGGGTCACCGGCAAGACCTTCCGGTGGTCGGGAGAATACGCCTGGGACATGAACACGCGGGAGACGCGTTCCGTGGCGCTCAACGTTTTCGAACACTTCCGCCCTGAACTGCCGCAGTCGTATCGCGAGACCGATTTTGTTCTGCTGGCTAACATCGCCCCCGCCTTGCAGTCGCACGTGCTCGATCAAATGAAGCGCCCGCGGTTTGTCGTGGCGGATACGATGGACTTATGGATCGAAACGACGCGGGCGGATCTCGACGCGCTCTTGCCACGCGTCGACCTGCTTATCCTTAACGACAGTGAGGCGCGCGAATTGACCAAGGAAACAAGCCTGATCAAAGCCGGCCGGAAGCTTCGCAAGTCTGGCCCGAAATACGTTGCCATAAAAAAAGGTGAGCACGGAGCTTTGCTCTTCGGCGAGAATGAATTCTTCAGTTGCGGGGCTTATCCGCTCGAAGACATCCACGATCCGACCGGGGCAGGGGACACCTTTGCCGGAGGCATCGCCGGATATCTGGCCTCGAGAGAAACGGATCCGAGCTTCGCCGATTTGCGCCGGGCGATCATCTACGGGAGCGTGCTCGCCAGCTTCAACGTCGAGGCTTTCAGTCTCGAACGTCTGCGCACCCTGACCATGGATGAAATCGCCGAACGTTATCAAATGTTCAAGGCGATGAGCGCGTTCGAAGAGTTGCCGGGATCCAGCGCCTAACACCACCCGCAGCCGAGCTACTCTTTCGTGCAGTCCATCACCTCATTGTTACCGGACTTGCTCACGTAGTTAATTATGATCAGCGGCTCTCCCTCTTTGGTTAAGCCTTTGTAAGCGCTGGAGAGAACTTTCCAGCCGTTCGGCATGAAGTTAACGCCAGCGCTCCAGGTGATGTTAGCTGCACCATCGATGGTAAACGGCGCGAAGGCATCCTCTTTGCCCATCCGGTAGGTCTTCCCGCGGATGTCCAGCGTGCCCAGTCCAATGAGGTGGCCGCTGGAAATCTTATGACAGTTGTATTCGCCGTCCGGCGGTCCACCCTCCGCCCTTGCGACTGGGCTTGAGAAATAGAAACCGACGAGGATGAGAGCGGCCGCGATCGTCTTTATCCTGGTAGCCATATCAATGGATGATTACGACCGCTATTTCTCGGGCACCACGCGCAATGTCTTCAAATGATCGTCACATAAATGCACCACTACTTTGCTGTGGTTAAAGACGTCGTCGCTTAGCGTCTTGGCCACGAGGGTAAATGTCTCCACCGTGCTCGCGGATTTCTCCGTATCCTTTTTCACTACCGCGCGGAACTCGTAGGTGTCACCTGTCTTGTTGAGCTGAACCGTCTTGGGCGTTCCATTAAAGAACTCACCCTTAACCAAGTAGTCGCCCAACTTCTTCGCCTCCGCTTCGGTCACGTGGGAAGTGTAATACAGGTCGCCGCCATTGAAGGTAAGCTTCTTGCCATAGTTATTGCACGAAGCGATTCTCAAAAGCGCGACCCCGATCAGAACAACTGCAGCCAAAATGCGTAGGATTTTCATGTCTGGGCGATATTCATGGAGGACAAGCTCGATGGGTCAAGCTAATTATGCCGCAGACCGAGCGGCCGGGGCTTAGACCTTTTCTTCGGGCGCGAGCTGGCAGTGATGATCCAGCGTTTCGAATTGCAAGGTAGCATGCTGAATCTCGAACTTGCGCTGCAGGTCCCGGGCCGCCTGGTCCAGGAGCGCGCAGTCACAGTCGTCGACGTCCCGCACCAGGTGAGCTGTGAGCGCTGTTTCCGTGGTGCTCATGGGCCAGACGTGAAGGTCGTGCACCTCCATCACGTGCGGAAGGCTCGCGAGATACTGTCGCACTTCGGCCACTTTTAGTCCCTGCGGCACGGCGTGAAGAGCGAGGTTGATCGAATCACGCAGCAACCCCCAGGTCCCCCAGGTAATAACAGCGGCGATCACGAGACTTATCACCGGATCAATCCAAGGCCAGCCCGTGGCAATGATCAGGAATCCGGCGACGACTACACCCAGGGAAACGCCGGCGTCCGCCGCCATGTGCATGAAAGCGGCGCGGATGTTCAGATCTCGTTTCCGTCCGGACATAAACATTAATGCTGTCACCGTGTTGATCACAATCCCAACGGCGGATACCCAGATAACTGTCCGAGCGTCGACGGCTGCCGGATCGCCAAAGCGACGAATGGCTTCCCAGGCAATCGCACCTACCGTGATAAGGAGGAAGATCGCATTGAAAAGGGCGGCGAGAATGGAAGAGCTTCTTAGTCCGTAGGTGCGGCGGTCTGTCGGCGCGGTGCGCGCCAGGAAGGTGGCGCACCATGCCAGTAACAAGCCCAGGACGTCTCCCATATTGTGACCCGCGTCCGCGACGAGCGCGAGGGAGTGAGCTAAGATGCCGTATACCACTTCGAGAACGACGAAGCCGAGATTGAGAGTTATCCCGATGGCAAAGGCTGAGCCGAAACTCGCAGGGATATGACTATGCCCGGCGCTACCATGAGAATGTCCGCAACCGTCGTTGCCCGTATCGTGTTCCTGCGTGCTCATAGGAGATCAGTTATGATGCGGTTCCGATTTCGATCAGTTACTTCTCCAGAACGATAATTAATACTCCGAGGGTGCAGAGCAGGCCGCCTATGATTCCGCTTTCGTATTTCTCGAGGAAACGAAGGTTGAGTTTTTCCAGGTTACTTAAAGTGAGCCAGGTAAACAGAACCATACCCAGGACGGTGCCGATCGAGAGGATGGCAGTGAGTAACACAAATCCCATCCAGCCATAGCGAACGCCCGAGACGTACACGGGCAGAAAGCTCTCGCAAGGCGAGAAGGTAAGCAACGCCAGAAGGCTGGTAATGGCTACGCGATCGGAGATGCGGCCGCGTTGCGGTGCAACTACCTCCACAGTCTCTTCCGGTTGGTTGTGTTCGCCCCGCTCGTGGAAATGAGTCTCGTAAGCGTGGACATGATCGCCGTGCGGTACCCTCAGAATCGCAAGGAACTCGTGTGGCTCAGGGATCGATTCGGTTGAGACGAGATAACCATCCGCGGCTTGAAAAGCAAAATTCCGGCGCTCCTCATTCCCACGAACCGTTTCCAGATTCATGCCTGCCACCGCCAGCGGGGCTGCTGGTTGATTCCCTCCGCTCGCTGAGTAGAGGCGAAACTTCGCGGTATTGGTTTCCCTTACGATGGCAATCTCGACCAACCCCGTGCCCGTCTCGATCAACGCTCCGCCGTGCGGACCGGGCTGCAAGGCGGCGCCCTCGTGCACATGAAGATGGGGCGTTGTGCCGTGATGCGAATGGCCGCCGAACAAATGGCTATGCCCGCAGCCGGAGCCACTGAGCTGCCGATAAACATAGAAGAGCCCAAAGAGCAGCAGCGCCCCTCCCGCGATCCAGGGAAACCAGGCGCCAATCCTGTCGTGCAATGCGATTCCAAACCAGGCGATCAGGACACCCAGGAGAGCGGTGAAGAGCACGTGACCCGTCCCCGCCAATGCCGTTACGGAAATCGTCTTGTTCCGGTTCCAGCGCTGCGCCCGGGCGGTGATCACGAACGGGAGCCAGTGCGTGGGAATGGCCGCGTGAAAAAAAGCGATGGTGAATCCGGTGAGAGCGATTGTGGTGAAAACCGTTTCGTTCATGAAGCGCAGGCTCGGATAATCATTCGCACGATCATCGAACATGGCGAGGAAACATCAACTTCCCATGCACCAGTCCCTAATGATGATGGTTTTGTCTGGCGTTTCGCCGGTTCCTGAGAAAAATCAGCACGAATGACGATTTACCTGCAAGGAACGCGCGCTGGGTCGTTGCACCGGGGACGCGCTTTATCTCAGGCGAGCCTCTCTATGACCAGAATTCTTTACCCGCTCTTATTTATTGCCGCCCTCTTCTGGGCAAATCGTTTGCCGGCCGCAGATGAGGACAAGCCACAGGGGCGCGTCTGTATTTCGATCGTCGACTCAGGCCCATCGGGCAAAGAGGAGCCGTTCCGATTATCAACGACCGGAAGGCCAGGCTCGACCGTGAGAGCTCACATTGACGCCAGCAATAAATGCGTCGTGCTGGTAGCGGCTTTGACCAAGGATGGAAAACTCGCCAACGGCTGGCGGCCACAACTCTCGGAAGTCGCCGCCGATTTTGAGGAACTCCAGCTGCCGAACGCGCCGGTGACGTGGGAATGGTCGGGCACCCATGAGCCCTTTGATTTGTATATCTTGTTCCTGCCCCCCGGCTCGAAGGAAATAGCGGAAGCGAAAAAGCTGGTGAACGCGATGCAGGCTCCCAAGATCGACGACCGCCTCCTGGCCATGCAAGTGAACAAACTGCGGGAGTTGGTCGGCCGGATCACGAACGAGAAGGAGAAGGTTAACCAGGCGCCCATGACGGAGCCGGAATTGGGCGGCGTTTTCCGCGGTTCCGGGGTGGATGCAGCCTTTCCGTGGCGCCAGTTTGCGCAGAGCATTAACTTCGGGGACGATCGTCCCGGCGTATTGATTCTCTCCAGCGAAGGCGCGGCCAAAGATTCGTCCGCTCCGTGATGGCTGGCAATTCCGTCCTGAAAAATCCGGTGGGCGAGCAGGTTTGGTTACGGTCGCCCTGGCCGCTTCTTCTGGCTCTTTGCGGAGTGGGTGCGATCTGGATTCTGGCGCTGGGCAGTCCGTTGGAACCCCTGGAGATGAGATGGTTCGGGCAGGTTTTACGCTGGAGATATGAGAAAGGCCTGGCTCCTCCCGCGGACCCCAGCATCGTCCATGTCGATGTTACGAGGCAAGCTTTGGAGAAATTGCCGACCCTGGAACTGGAATATCAGAACGCGGCCATCATCATCCGGCAGGCGACCGAGCTCGGCGCGCGTGTGATCGCATTCGACGTGGTCTTCGGGCGTGGTGACCCGGCCATGGCGGAAGCGATTCTAAAAGAGGTCGAGCGCGCAAAGGCCGCTAACCGAAGCGTCATCTTCGCAGAAGCGCTGTTGCCCTCGGCGGAAAGCGGGAAGGAAGAACGCATTCGATCCTTCCCCTTTCGGGATAGAGTGATGCCGGCGGGCTTGATCAATGTCCAAGCTGATGGTGATGGCGTCCTGCGCCGCTATGATTACGTCCACCGTTCCGGAGACAGGTATGAGCCTTCGTTAGGTCTGGCCTGTTATCTGGCGTGGCGAGATGTGGAGTGGGACAAAGGCGTCACCTTTCCCAGGCAAGGTGTTTTGCGCTGGGAGGAAATTTCCAGCGACTTCACCACGATCGAACCGCGCGAGCTCAAGCTGGATCCGGTTCTCTTGAACTATCGCAGTCCGTGGTCTGGTTCCGGCCCTGCTGCTTTCAGACATTACAACGTGGCGCAGCTGAGCGAGCTCTATGAAACAAGCCGGAAGAGCAACGCGCAGCCCCTAACGAATGCGATTGTGCTCGTCTCTTACTATGGCTCGGGACTGGGAGATGTCGGCACTACTTCGCTGGCGGCGAACCAGCCACGCGTTCTCTTGCACTCGACAGCGCTGGATGATCTGATGCAACGCAAGTGGCTTAGACGAACCGCCCGCTGGGTGGATGCGCTAGCTCTTCTTTCCGTAATTCTATTTGGCGCTGTAGCCAGGCT
>JBEEHO010000293.1:0-6414 GCA_041167425.1 Verrucomicrobiota bacterium
ACGAAGGAGAAGTTCGATCTCATCATCTTTGCGCTGCCGGACTCACTCACACTGACTTCGAGCATCGCCAATCTGCGACTCGAGAGTTTTCTTTTCACCCAGGATTCGCTCGCCGCCGCGCGCGACGCGCTCACGCCGAACGGCGTCCTGGTGCTCTATAATTACTACCGTGAACCGTGGCTGATCGAGAAGCTGGCCAGCATGGTCGGCCGCACTTTCGGTCGCGATTCGTTTGTCTCCACTTACGGCGGACAGGGACGCGGCGCGGTGATCATCAATGGCCCGAGGTTGAGCGAGATTCCGGCGGGCGCGTTCGGCCCTTACCGCGAAAACACTTTTTCCCCGGATGAAACAAGGTTGCGCGTGACAGGCGAAGGATTCTTCACCGCGACTGACAAACCGCCGGCCACGGATGACTGGCCGTTCATTTATCTCCCGAAGAAATCATTTCCGGCCCTCTACCTCCGCGGCCTGGCGGTGATCCTCGCGATTTCGCTGGCCGCGATTTTTTTCGTGGCGCCGCGCAGCACACTGCGGCGGTTCGACTGGCACATGTTCTTTCTCGGGGTGGCCTTCGCTCTCCTGGAGGTAAAGGCGCTTATTACTTTCGCGCTCCTATTCGGCAGCACCTGGAATGTGAACTCGCTCGTCTTCTTCGCCATTCTGACAAGCGTGTTGATCGCGGTCCTGGTCAACGCGCGGATGACGTTTCGCCGGGTTTGGATTTTCTACCTGCTGCTCTTCGGGATGCTGGCGCTGAACCTGGTGGTGCGACCGGAAGCGCTCCTCCTGCAAAATGCGATCGCGCGTTACGTGATCGCAAGCTGTCTCATTTTCGCCCCCGTCTTTCTGGCGAACGTGATTTTCTCGAATTCATTTCGCGAGACGGAGCTCGCCGATGTCGCATTCGCGTCGAATCTCCTCGGCATCATGGTGGGCGGGATGCTGGAATACTTCAGCATGCTTGTGGGCTACCACATGCTGCTCGTCGCGGTGATCGCGTTTTATTTTCTCGCGATGGTGGTGCGCGGACGAACGAAGCCCGTGACGGGTGACAGGTAACGAGTTCAAGCAGCCAGAGATCGGCGGTCAGAGACCCCGGCTACAGAAGAGGCATAGCGGTCGGTTTTCCTCGATAGCGGCGGCCTCCGTCCGTCGATGGTGCCAAGAAACCTCCCCCACCGATCCCATAATATCACCTGTAGGAATTCTCCTACTATGCGAAAAGAACGAAATTTGATCATATTCCACGACAACCCGGTGATGCGGATACGAAACCCGTGCACTGCAACGCCACAGCTAAACGAAATCAATTCATGACTCATCCTTTTCGCCCGCTTTCGTCGCCCCTCTTACGCAAACAGACCGCAGCCCTTCTTCTCCTGACTTCGGCGCTTTTCCTCTTTGCGATCACGGCCGATGCCCGCATCTCGCTCGAAGCTCTGCGGCGGGACGGGTACGGAGTGGTTGAGTTGAGTCGACCTCATCCGAACGTGCTGACGGTTTCGGCCACGATCAATGGACGCAAGGCCCGGCTGATCGTGGACAGCGGCTGGTCCGGAGAAGGGATCACGCTCAGGGGCGAATTTGGAGAAGCATTGCGTTCGCCCGTCCAAGCTGTCAATCGTCTCGGCCGATCCGCGGGTGGGTATGTCCTGGGAAACTTCAAGAAAGGCGTCGCCGATACCGTCGTGCTCGGCAACGTCCAAATGCGGCAGGTGCCGATCGCATTCGGAACCATCGGGAGCCTGCAGCATTCCTATACGCGTTCCAATATGAACGCCGATGGTTTCATCGGCTCCGGATTCCTGAGCACCTGCTCCGGCATCATCGATCTGCATAACCTCCGCCTTTATCTCCGGCCTCCGGCGACCGGGCGCCGGGCGGTGATCGGCAGCGCGATGAAGGCGCAAGGCTTGGCCGAAGTCCCGTTCCACATTGTGCAAACCAATTGCCTCGTGGCGGTCGAGATCAATGGCGCTCCGGGCATAATGTTCGTGGACACTGGAGCTACCCTGGCCGGAGTAGACGAGCGTTTTGTTCCCCATATGAAGGCAAAGGCTTATAGCTCCCACGTTACCAGCGTGGATGCCGCGGGAGTCGAGGCGCCGACTAAGCTGACAACATTGAGCTCATTCAGGATCGCAGGCGTTAATGTGCGCGCCCCCGATCTGCGCATTGGGCGGTTCGGGTTTTATGATACCACTCATGGCAAAGTGATCGGCCTGCTGGGAATGGACATTCTGGGCCGGAACGGCACGATTATCGATTTCGGCCAGAAGAAGCTCTACTTCTATCCGCTGTAATAACTTCGCGCCCTGCGGTCCAAACGGCGCGCATCGCTGGCGAATCTCGCCCATCCAGAGCGTCTCGCAGAAATGACAGCTATAGGTCTCGCTCCAACGCGGAGGTAGGCGATAAAGCTGTGAATCAATCAGCTTCACTAGCTCCGATACCCATTAACAATCCCCCGGCACTCACTGCTGGATTGATGGTGAGAAAGAGAATGCGTCCGGTGACCGGTGCGATCACAGTCTCGAGAGTGTCGCCGAAGAGCGACCCGACGGTTCCGATCGCAGCGCCCTGCTGCACGACGTCGCCAGCAGCGACGCGCGGATAGAACATGCCGGCGTTACTGGAATAAACCCATTCAAAGGCGATGAGCACCTCGGGAGCTAAGACATCAGGAACGGATTCGTTACTCATTCCCAGATGGCGCAGGACACGGCGAACTCCGTCGGTCAACAACAGGACGGCATTTTCCTGGAGCTGACCTACGCCACCGGCTTCGGCGAGCACGGCCGGCACTCCGATTTCCGCGGCGGCGACGTAACTCGAGGCGCCTTTCGCCTGCTGGATCGGACGACTCACCGCGAGCACGTAGGGTAAACCGAAGGCGAGCGCTAATTCCTTGCCTCGCCGCTCCGCGTCCGTGTCGCCCTGGCGACAAATGCTGAACGGGATGAGCGCTTCGGGAATATCGCCGCCGTGCAAATCAAGGTAAGCATCGGCATGCGCGATGAACTCGTAGACGAATGCGTGGGTCATCTGCTCGCTGTAGCTTCCAGTTGGGTCGCCGGGGAAGACGCGGTTGGGGTTCACGTTATCGACGGGACAAACGAACATGGTCCGGCTCCAGAATGCCGGCAGATTCAGCACCGGCATAAGGATGACGGTCCCGGCGATGTCGGCCGGATCGAGCTCGCGCGCGAGCCGAATTACCGCTTCGATCGCGGGATATTCGCCGCCGTGGACTCCCGCGCCGACGAGCAAAACCGGTCCCGGATTCGCGCCGGTGATCGTGACTACCGGCCGTGGCTCAGCACTCAGCGCCATACCGGGAAGCGTGACCAGATGGCGTTGCCTGGTGCCAGGCGTGAGCGGTCCGAGGATCGGGATTTCAGGCGGATGTTTCACGGCTGAAACTCCTCGCTGGAGTCACACATCTCCACAAGTTTCTTCGCGACGACGGTATTGTTCTCGCTGGGATGGCCCGGCGGTCCGCTCTACCAGCGGATTCCACCACTAGCGTTGACAGCATTTTTCCCGGACGTACTTTGCGAGCCATGGAAGAGAGTTCTGCAAAGGCGCAGCATGAGTCGCGTGAGAGCGAAGTCACGCGCCGGATATTTCTCGGCACCGCGTTTGGTGGCGGAGCTGCGATTTTAGCTGGAGGATGGAGCATGCTCTTCAACGCGGCATCGAACGCAGCTCCTGTCTCAGGCACTGATCTCATGTTTAAACTAGGCGGCGATCTTTCGGTGAATCGGCTCGGCTTTGGCGCGATGCGCATCACCGGCGATGGGATCTGGGGTTGGCCGAAGGATCGGGATGAAGCGCGCAAGGTTCTCAAACGAGCGGTCGACCTCGGCGTGAATTTAATCGACACGGCGGACGCTTACGGCCCGGAAACCAGCGAGCTGCTCATCGCCGAAGCGCTTCATCCTTATCCGAAAGGACTCGTGATTGCGACCAAAGGCGGCCTGACCCGGCCCGGACCCGGCCAGTGGGTGCCGAACGGCCGGCCGGAATATCTCACCCAATGTGTGGAGAAGAGCCTGAAGCGACTCCGGCTGGAGCGGATCGATCTCTACCAATTGCATCGTGTCGATAGACAGGTGCCAATGGAAGAATCGCTCGGGGCGATCAAGAAAATGCAGGAAGCCGGCAAAATTCGGCACGTCGGATTATCCGAGGTGGGCCCGGAGGAAATTGCGCGGGCGCGCAAAGTTCTTCCGATCGTGAGCGTGCAGAACCAGTATAACGTGGATAACCGAAAGTGGGAGAACGCGCTGGCCTATTGCGAGAAGGAAGGGCTTGGCTTTATGCCGTGGTCGCCCGTGGGCGGGGGCAGGTCGCTCAAAGGCAGCGCGCTTGAAACTGTGGCGAAGGCGCATGGCGCGAGCGTCTACCAGATTGCCATCGCGTGGCTGCTGGCTCGATCGCCGGTGATGCTCCCGATCCCGGGCACGTCGTCCGTCGCGCATCTCGAAGAGAATGTCGCCGCCGGAAAGCTTCAACTCACGCCGGCGGAATTGAAAACGCTCAATGGCGCCGGCTAGCTCTCAGGTGCGCACCAGATTTGCCGCGAGGAGCGGCATCGCTTAAGCAGGGGTAGCATGAATCACCTGCGTAAACTTGGGCTCGCATCATTCTTCTTTCTCGGGCTCGGCCTCTTGAGCGCCGCGCTTCCCGGTTCGGCGATGGGAGGGAACCCGCAGACCGCCGTCACCATCGCGGTGATCTGTTACTGCGTCGGGCTTATCCTGGCTTTGATCGCGTTCATGCAATCCCGGCGCGGCCAGAGCCTCGATGGGGCCACGAAGTTTCTCGCGCGCGCGCCCCTCGCCCTCGTGACCATCGGCGTCCTGATCCTTTTCCTTCGGGCCATGATCGGCCGGTAGGAGAAAGATTGGAGTCGTTATGACATGGCGGGCGGGATGGACCCCGTCCCTCGGAAAAGCAGGTGGCGGGTCACGCTTTGATCGGGCGATTAAAGAACAGGCGAACGAACCTAACGAGTAGTTCAATCAGCTTCCATAGGCCCAGCACCGCCAGAATAATGGCGACCGCCAGAGCTGTCTTAATGACGATCTGGTTATGGGAGCTCAAAACGGGGCCGGGCTTAGGCATCGAATCCGGCCACGGATCGGCCAGGAAAGGAAATTGATCGAGAAACGGCTTGTCGTTGGTAGTAGCACGCGGCCACGTGGCGTTCTTATAGGACAGCTCGAGAAGCAGGGTGTCGCCGTTTCGGGCCAGAAGCGCGGCGACATCGTCGGTCAAGCGCCGGCCATTGGGAAAGCCGACGTTAAACTGGTCGGAATAGACCATGACATCGGGAGCAAGATCCCACGGCCGGTATTCGAACAGGTTGTCGAAGCCTAGTTTCACGAACAAATCGCGCATGAGATTTGGGTTATCAATTTCCTTCTTGATGGCGGCGACGTGGTCCTTCGGGGCGAGAGGGTTGAGCAATTCGAAGCGCGGGTTCTGCGTGCGGAGCGACCGTCCCACATGATCGAATTGCTGATTGCCTTTGCGCGTGTTTGCCCAGGCCAGCCAGTTCCGTTGTCCGTCCGGGAAACAGGAAAGCGGAATGATCATTACCATCGAGACGATGTTACTGCCGAAGAACCTGGGAAAGATAAACGGGTCATCCTGATAACCGGTGTAGAGATGAATATCGTTGGGGTTTTGGCGAATTTCGTCCGCCTTCTGCTTCAGACTTGCCGCGTTGTAAACGTGCACCTTGTCAAAATTCCGGAAGAGCCTGCTCGGGCTGGTGATGGTCTGCTTCTTCAGCGTGGTGTCGTCATTTAACTGTAGCTCGATCGTCACATCAGGCTCGATCTTTTCCGGCTCGGGGATGCTTCCGCCGTAACGGGCCACCTCGGACTTCTTGTCGAAAGTGAGCGGGCTGTGGAGGTCCATGTGAATGGAATAGGTGTAAGCCGACAGGTCCAGGGGAGGCGCCTTTCTCAAGCCGGGGCGCACGCAAAGGATCACGGCGAGCGACTTGATCTGAGCCAGCTCAGCCGGGTCCACGGCGTGCACCGAATCTTCACCTTCCTTAAGCGGGAAATCGGCCAGGGTGCCATCTTCCTTGAGCGGGAAAACGAAAAGGTCCGTCGTATTTCCGGCGGCTCGAGCGGTAGCCGCAGCGTTGGGCTTGCCGTCATCAAAGAACTCCATGCCTTGCGGCAGATGGATGGGGTCGGCGTGATCTGATGCGCGGACGGGCAGAGCTACCAGAAGCAGTGCAGCGGCCAGCCAGGCCCACGGGCAACGAGTTCCAGGCGACGTCAGGAGGTGAAGGGAGAATGGTGCAATCATAATGGCTTGGGGTTGGCAGGCAGCGGGTTGGTGGGACAGACATTCAGGTCGAGAGGAATCTTCCAGAACCAGTTCGAG